>CANRON010000115.1 GCA_947632245.1 uncultured Ignatzschineria sp.
TAATTTGGAGCGGGAAACGAGACTCGAACTCGCGACCCCGACCTTGGCAAGGTCGTGCTCTACCAACTGAGCTATTCCCGCTGAAGATGTAGAGTATTATAGATTTTTTTTGCTATCTGTCAATTGGATACCCGCATGAATAATGACCACTTAATCTATATTGCCGGAAAAGTGCATTGCAAGTTAGCAATTATTCGCAACCGCTCTTTTCATTTACATTGTTCTGAGCGATAAGTAGTGTCGAAGCTAAATAATTTCTGTAAAATGCAAATCGAGTCTTTCTATTTTATTCTATAAAATGATAGAATGAATTTTCACGGATTTTTAAAGTCCGTCATAAACATATAAAAGCAAAAGTAAGACTCAAAATACAGCACTCTACTTACATACTAAGACTAACGCGTATCAAGCGACGTTGAAATGAGATCACAAGGGTTCAGTTTTATGTTAAAAACCATATTGAAACGATTTATACCGCTTTGCGTATTACTCTTCTCGGTGTCGATCATCGAGCCCCTTTATGCACAATCGCTTTTTAACCAATCTCAAGGTATTCAAGGCACTTCTTCTATTGGTCTAGACCCTTCTAAACTACTTCGCCCAACACAAGCCTTTGTTCCGAGCATACATGTACAAAACGCAGAGAAAGGGGAACTTGTCTTACTATGGGATATCAATCCAGATTACTACCTATATAAAGACAAAATAAACGTTAAGCTCAAAAATAGTAATGGTGAACTTGAAGAGATCACACTTCCTAAGGGTATCGATCATGAAGATGAGTTCTTTGGCAAGCAAGAGATCTATGACAGTGCGCTCATTATCCCATTCACCATCAATACCAAAGAAGGGATCAATACGGCTTACTTTGAGATCGAAGCTCAAGGTTGTGCAAAGAGTGGTTACTGCTTTGCGCCGCAAATCTATGAGATCAATGTTGAAATCAACCCCGACATTAGCTCAGACAAGGATGTGATAGGCATCACTGAAGTCATTGATACTGAAATGCCGGAAATGATCTCTGAACATGATCGCTTGACACAATATCTGCATGATAATGAATACCTCGCAATTCCGCTCTTCTTCTTGCTCGGTCTTTTGTTAACTTTTACCCCTTGCGTCTTACCTATGCTCCCTATTCTTTCTGGGATATTAACAAGAAGCGGGAACTTATCTCCTCGTAGTGGCTTTATGATCTCACTTGTGTATGTACTTGCAATGGCGCTTGTATATACTTTATTGGGACTACTTGCCGCTTATTTTGGTAAAGGATTAGCAGCTTACTTACAAAATAGCTATGTACTCATTGGCTTTGGTTTAATATTCGTCGTCCTATCATTTTCAATGTTTGGGTTGTATCAAATTCAAATGCCGGGGAAAGTACAATCCCTTTTAAGTAAGTTTAGCAATCAACAATCCGGCAAAAACAGCTATGGCGGCACTGCGATCATGGGCATGCTTTCAGCGTTGATTGTCGGCCCTTGCGTCACAGCGCCTTTAATCGGCATCATCGGTCTTGTCGCGCAATCACAAAACTATCTATTAGGTGCAGCGGCTCTCTTTAGTATGAGTATGGGGATGGGCGTACCGCTCTTAATCCTCGGCGCGTCATCAGGACATCTACTCCCGCGTGTTGGTCCCTGGATGGATAAAATCAAGGTGCTCTTTGGCTTTATGCTCTTAGGCCTTGCCGCTTACTTTATAGGACGTACATTACCCCATTATTGGGAGCAAATGACGTATGCCCTGATTTCACTTGCAACATTTATCTGGTTAATTGTAACGGTCGTAGAGAGCGCTACTAAAGCCCGCTTATTCTTTGGGACATTAGCACTTGCGACACTCATGTTTGGTATTCATTCCTTTAATGAATCCAATAAAAAAATCGAAACAGCCGTATTTATGCCGATAAAGGGAATCTCTGGTTTGAATGCCGGATTACAAGAAAATAATGGTCGCATCACAATGCTAGAATTTAATGCTGACTGGTGCGTTGCTTGTAAAGAGATGGAAAAATACGTGTTTAGTGACCCTATCGTGAAAGCGAAAATGGCAGAAATGCATCTTTTAGTCAGCGATGTCACTAAAAATGATGCCCAAGATCAGCGGCTACAAGAACATTTTAATATCTTCGGCCCACCCGCAATGCTCTTCTTTGATAAAGAAGGTAAAGAGATGGAGAATTTTAGAGTGATGGGAAGTGTACCCAAAGAGGATTTCCTGCGTCACATTCATTTTATTATTGAGAATTATCAGAATAAATAACCCATAAAGCATAAAAAAGGTGTTAAGAAAATTCATTCTTAACACCTTTTTTAATCATATTACTGTTGTATCGATTACTTTGCTTTGATAGTCCGTATTTAATCTAAAGTGATACGTCTAATCTTAGCGCCGAGATTCGTTAACTTCTCTTCGATATTTTCATAACCACGATCTAAGTGATGTAACGCACCAATAGTTGTTATCCCATCTGCCACTAATCCTGCCAAAATTAAAGCAGCAGAAGCGCGCAGATCCGTCGCTGTCACACTTGTCCCTGAAAGTTGCTCTACACCATCAATCAGCGCTAAGCGATTATCGACCTTAATATTAGCACCCATGCGCACAAGCTCATTGGCATGCATAAAGCGGTTCTCAAAGATCGTCTCAGTAATTGAAGATGTTCCCTCTGAAACAGCCGCCATTGCCATAAACTGTGCCTGCATATCTGTTGCTAAAAGCGGATATGGCGCTGTTTTTAGACGAAGGGCTTTCAAGGTTGGCGCACCTTTGTAGACGCGAATCGTATTATCGGTGACATCCACATTCACGCCCGCTTGTCTTAAAGCATAGCTTACAGCCTCTAAATGCTCAGGGATACAATCCACAATGGTAATATCGCCAAAAGTCATAGCAGCTGCAACCATGTAAGTACCGATCTCAATACGATCTGGCATTACGGAGTATTCACCACCGCCGAGTTTATCGACGCCGGTAATCGTCAAGCGGCTCGTACCGATGCCTTCAATCTTAGCGCCCAAGACATTGAGCATATTTGCCAAGTCATCTACTTCTGGCTCTTTGGCGCTATTATCAAGAATAGTCGTGCCTTCTGCCAAGACAGCTGCCATCAATACGTTTTCAACACCAGTTACCGTGACGACATCAAAAGCATGATGAACACCTTGTAAGCGCCCTCCTTTTGCAATCGCATGCACGTAACCATGCTCGATTTTGATTTCAGCCCCTAATGCTTCCATCCCTAATAGATGCTGATCAACGGGGCGACTGCCAATCGGACAACCTCCCGGCAAGGAGACCTCAGCTTGACCGAATTTTGCAAGAATAGGACCTAAAACTAAAATTGATGCACGCATTTGACTCACTAAATCATGATTTGCGCGCGTTTTATCAATACCACGAGGATCGACCACTAAAGTACCATCGCTATATGCAATGGTCGCACCTAAGTCTTCTAAAATTTTAGACAGAACGATCACATCTTGCAATTTAGGGACATTATGAAGCGTTACAGGTTCCGTTGCCAATATCGTTGCTGCTAATATTGGTAATACTGCATTCTTTGCGCCACTCGCACGAACCGTTCCTGCCAGCGGCCCATTTCCTTCCACCAATAATCGTTCTTTATCACGCATTATTACTTACTCCATTCAGATGGTTTGTAAGTTTTGAGCGCTAATGCGTGAATTTCTTCTGTTTTTAAACGATCACCAAGCGTCGCATATACAAGCTTATGCTGTTTGAGCATAGAAAGACCCTCAAAGTCAGGACTGACAATAATTGCTTCAAAATGTACGCCATCATCGCCTTTCACTTCGATGAAGTCACATTTTACGCCGGCTTCAATTAACTCTTTTACTTTATCTTTCGTCATCATTTTTGATTCATCCTTACGCCAAATTGAATTTACGTTACATATTATAAAGCGGAAATAGGTCTAAGAACTTCCCTACAATATACAACTTGGGTGTTTATGGATCGCTCACTTCATAAAAAGTGATGGTGATCTTTACATTGCCCTATTATGCCATGAACCTATGAAGATTTTTTATATATTGTCCCAATTGAGCGTACGAAATAGCGGCATATTTAACTTCATAGGTGAATGTGCTACTTTTCTAAAAAAAGTATCATTTAAAAACATAGCTACACCGACATTTAACGATATTTACCCTACAGTCTCCTGTCAAAGCTGATCAATTATTGTCATCAATAACGTTAAATGCCCCTTTCAAAATTACATTTTTATCAAATCGCCTCAAGACTGAATATAAATCCTCAGTAATCACATAAAACTACAAAATCAATAAGATATTAAGGGGGAAGCGATATTTTCCCGAAAAATTATAGATAGAAAGAATCTATCTTTGATAACAATTTGCGCCATTTATTTTCGTTGCTGTCATAAAGCAGTCATAAACTATTTCTATACTTTCCTCATCTTCTTAACAACCACACTCGGTGAGGATTAACATGAAAATTAATAAAAAACAGACGTTAGCATTAGCTTTAGCATTGACTTTAGGTTTAACAACGGCAAATGCTGCTAAAGAGACTTTAACAGTCTATACAGCGATTGAAGTTGATCAACTCAAAGAATATGAGCGCGAATTCAAAAAAGCAAACCCAGATATTGATCTACGTATTGTTCGTGATTCAACCGGCGTTATCGCCGCTAAACTTCTCGCCGAGAAAAATAACCCACAAGCAGACGTTGTTTGGGGTGTGGCGATCACAGGTCTAGGTGTGTTAAACAATGAGGGCTTATTAGACCCATACGCGCCGGCTAACGTCGATAATATCGATCCTAAATTTAAAGATCACCAAGATCCCCCAAGATGGTGGGGTTTAGATGTAACAGGTGCTGTGATCTGCTTTAATACCATTGAAGCTGAGAAAAAAGGTTTACCAGAACC
>CANRON010000116.1 GCA_947632245.1 uncultured Ignatzschineria sp.
TTGGCATTCTGGGTTTTATTAAGGTCAAACCAGTTATCCATCCATGAGAGGGGATTTTTCGCAATACGCTTATATGGATTGTCAAAACCTAAGAACTGATAGAGGTCTTGCGCATTCCAAAGTACCCACTCATTGAGCAATACTTCATTAAGACCTACGATTGAACGCCCTTCACTAAAAAGGTAACGATTCCAATCAAATTCTTGCTCTACCACTGCCTTGATAATATCCAAAATAGCGTCTTTATTTTCATGCAGTAATTCAACCCAATCTTCATCTCTGAAGAGGATTTCAAGTACTGCTTCATCCATCATGACGTGAACCTGCTCATCTTGTGCGATTTTTTGCACGAGTTTCGCAATTCCTTGGAAGATATTTTGCTCCGCAAGCGCAAAAGTACACGCAAATGAGCTCATGAATTCAATTTTTTCAAGGCAATAGAGCGCTACAAACGCACGTAATACAACCGATTTTAATTCTCTTGAGTTACGATCAATTTGGCCAAGCTTATACATCGCGCCATAACGATCCACTTCATTAAAGCAGTCAATCACCGTCGTTGAACGATTGAGGACTTCATCGTTACGCATGACTTCTTTAAAAACTTCCTGCGGATCAGAGATACATTGACGAATAATCTCTGAATATGTGAGCGCATGAAGATTCTCGATCTCAGACTGTTTTGACAACATCACCCAAAGCTCTGAGTTTGTTACAAATGGCGCAAAAAGCGGTGCAATTGTACGAGAGGCAACAGAATCAAGCTCCCACTGGAATGCGAGCGTCTTCACCATGATGTCATAGTTGTTTTTAGAACAATTTAAAAGATCCATTCTTGATTGCTCAAGATTAACTTCATCTTCTGTCCAATCCATCGATTTCTGTAATTTATAGAGATCAAACAGACGTGGATATGGTGTATTAATAGAATCATAGAGCGCAAGTGGCTCACCCAAGAAGAGCGGATATTGACCTGTTTTCCAGTTATCATTCTTCTGGTTAAAAATAGATGTGTCTTGCATAAATTATCTCCTTATAGAACAGCGAAGATTTTACCATCTTGCCGTATCGATAATATTATTTGTCTCGAATTTAAGCTCTGACAAGTGTTAATAATTAGAGCGTGCAAGCGCCGCCGGCACAGCTCTGGTCTTCAACTTTCTCATAGCCTTCATGAATAATTCCCGATGCGCTATTGAGATAATAACGTGTTTTACAACCGAGTTTCATCATATAGATAAAGTCTGAGAGAAGCTGGCGACTTGAAATTGTTTGCTGACTTTGCATATTTAAATAGAGATCAGCACTGATTGCTTGGCCCGTAAACTTCTGAATAATGGCATACATTTCGATTAAATCTTTTGAATCTAAGTTCCATGCAATATCATAATACGCCGCAAGCTCATCCATATCAGGAGCAAGCAGTAAATTCTTACCTGTGCCTGATGTCTTCATCACTTTTAAGTTACGAATAGGATAGAGACCGTTTGTTGTATTTGTCAGCTGTGAGCTCGACTCAACAGGCATCATCGCTTCGAGTACAGAATGTCGAATACCGCCTTGCGCAATAATTGCTGTACGTAATGTTTCCCAATCATACACTAAAGGTTGAGTATGGACTGAGTCCACATTTTTATTGTACGTATCAATCGGGAGCCAGCCTTCTGGATATTTCGTACGATCGATCCACGGCGCATTGCCCTTTTCAGCTGCAAGCTTAAGGCTCGCTTTGTGCAAGAAGTAAGAGTGACGCTCTGCAATAAAGTGAATGTAGTTCTTCCCTTCAGGCGAAGCATAACTCAATCTCTGAAGCGCCATTTCATGTGCAAGGTTTGTAATCCCGACTCCAATGGAACGTCGTGCTTTTGCCGTTGTTGCAAGTGAGGCAAATGGATATTCCATAATCTCAATCACGTTATCGATCATGAGGGCGCAATAATACGCAACATCTTCATACTCTTCTTCCGAAACACGCCCAACCACAATCGATGCAAGTGAACAGAGACCGATTTCACCAACAGGATCATCAGAATAGAGATCTGGCATATCCGTGTAAGGTTTTGTCGGCAGTGCAATCTCAAGACAAAGGTTTGATGAATAGATCGTATCTTTAAACGGTGTGTGGCGGTTCATCTCATCAATATAGGTGAGATAGATACGGCCTGTTTCAGCCGCTTCTGTTAAAGATTTAAGCGCGATATCTCGTGCTTTTACTAACGTCTTCTTAATAGATGGATCTGCAAGTACTCGCTCATACTCATCTTTAAATGCTTCATAGTTTTCACTATAGAAGAGCTCATAAAGTTTAGGTGCGCCGAGTAAGCTCACTAGCATCCAATCTTCATTACGCGCGACTTTCTCCACAAAATAACGGTTAACGATCATGGCATAATCGATATCACGGATACGTTTTTGCGTCACTGTTGTTGGATTTTTAAGGACTAAAAGATCAAAGACCTCAGGGTCCATAACGTTAAAGTAAACGGTTGCAGAGCCGCCGCGTGATGCTTGCATATTGGCATGTACAGCTGATTGAATCATCCGGTAATAGGGAAGCTTACCTTGATGAACTACGCGCCCTTCCTTCACAGGATCGCCTTTTGAACGCGTCAAAAGGTGTGATCCAATACCCGCAGATGCACACGTCATCATATAAGCAATATGGTCACCCACCGCTAAGCTTTTCACTCTGTCATCGACAGTATATACGCAACACGATGCATAGCCTTTATGAGGTGTACGCATGTTGATCAGCATCGGTGTCGGCGTATTGATTTTCAGTTCATTTAAATAGCGGTAAAGCTTTGCGATATCCTGCATACGACGCTCACGAGGTTGGTGTTGCATATTTTGCATCGCCATTCCCATAAACATAAATTGCGGAGACTCAAGACAATAGCCACTGACACGGTTATTGATCAGATAACGATCCTTCATCTGATGCAGTGTTGTGTAGTTATAATTAATATCAATATTATGATCGATAATATTTTCAAGCTCAGCAAGCTCTTCACGCGTATAGTTCATCACTTCCCAGTGATTGAGCTTTACCATACTATCGTAAAATTCTGCTAATGTAGGGATTTGGCGAAAGCCCCCAAATGCTTCCTTATAGATCGTTCCGATCAATAAGCGTCCAGCCATTTTTAAATGCTGATGATCTTCACGCTCAACACAAGCGTCAATCATAGCCTTATGTAGCTCAAGCGTAGTACAGCCATCGTAACATTTACGATAGGCTTCAAGTGCAATCGCACTCCAATCAACCTCATAGTGTGCTGCGAACTCTGCCCATTTATTCAACTTCTCGGCTTCAAACTTTTCGCGTTCACCATTGCTTTTAACTACATAATTAATCATCATCAGCACCTTTATAACTATAAGAGAAATATTTTAAGTTTTTCTCATTATTTCTTATCGGACTCTTATTAAATTCATGGCAAAATAGGAGCAACCCCACGTACCTTACCTAAGTTCGTAGAGCGCAGAATCCATTCTTTTTTGTTAGAAATAATTAGAAAAACTTACTCTGAGAGATAGGAATCTACCTCCATCAAAGTGTGCTTACTATACCACCGTTCCCCTCCTAAAGTAAGCGTGTGACTTCGTGTGAATATCGTGCATAATCTCAGATATATAGTAATCATCACCCATCTCAGTCACTTTAATTATTTGCAAAAAAATTAAAATAAATTACTTGTCACCACCCTCTTTTTTTGCATCACGACTAATCCTGAACACTATTCATTATTCATGAATAAAGGCTGTTTTTTGATGATTATCTGCATCATAAAACAGTGTATTAAAATTATTTTCAGCAATATCTAAAATCAAATACCCCGCATGACTGCCACCTCGTGGGTAAGATAAACTGCCCGGGTTTATTCTCACGACATCGTCATGTTTTCCATACTCAGGAATATGTAGATGCCCATATATTCCTATTGAAGCGCCTAATTCAGAAGCTCTGCTGACCACCTGATTTTTCACATCTGAATAACGTGCAAAATGTCCATGTGTCATGTAAATTTTAACACCCAAAATTGTGAGCAACCGCTCTAAAGGAAAAGTAACGCTACGACTTCTTGGTAGCGGGAAATCATTATTACCTGTCACCGCATAAAAAGTAATTTCTGAAAAAATATCTGCCGCTTCCGCTATATCAGCAGCCCCATCGCCTAAAAACAATACGCAATCAATCTCTGCTAGGTGATATTCGATTGTTTCTAGGACTCTATTCACATCCCCATGCGAATCGGACAACACTAAGACTTTAATAGCCGTTTTATCCGTTTTAAAATCATCAACTATCAGCGTATCCATCATACCTCCTTATAAATCCCAAATCGTTTCAGGATAAGGGAAATCAGCGACACTAATATCGTGAGTCTTATAAAACTCTTGTAGCGCCAACATTAACTTCAACCCGCGCGGCGGAATCCCTTCCGCCAACATTTTCAGCACCTCTTTTTGTACTCGCTGCTGAAAATGTAATCGATCCGGCTCAAAGTCTCCAGCGAGATTATCACAGCTCACACCAAACTTACGGCCGCATGCCTGTGATAATAGCCACTCTAAAGCTTGTGGTCTCACCTCATGATCTTCAAATTGAGACTGCGTCTTTGCATCACGGCCATCAGGACAGTACCAATACCCGAAATCAATCTGTTTTCGCCGCTCTTTTCCGGCAATGCACCAATGAGA
>CANRON010000117.1 GCA_947632245.1 uncultured Ignatzschineria sp.
TTAGTCAGGATCTAAAGAGTGAGTAATTCGCCAATATATCTAGATTTAGACAATATATCCGATGATATTGAGCCGCTATTTGAATAAAATAACAGAGAATATGAGGAGTATCTTACTATAACCTGTAAATGACGCTTGCTTACTCGCTTTTAATGACGAATAATAACGAGCACATCAAATACTCATAGGATTTAATTAAAGTAGGGAATAATGAAGATAGAACTCTCGCAACCATTTTTTAAAGCGCGTATCGCAATCTTAGGAATCGGCCTTATTGGTGGCTCTTTAGCGCGTGCATTGAAACGTAACAATTCAGTCGGCAAAATTATTGCTTATGACAAAAATGAAGAAGCGTTAGAAAAAGCATATACACTTGGCGTTGCAGATGAAGTCTATACAAATCCGATCGAAGCAGTTGAAAATGCGGATATCATTATTCTGGCAACGCCCATTACGGCAATGGGAAAGTTGATCAAAGAGATCATGCCGCATGTGAAAGATGATGCGGTATTAAGTGATGTAGGATCGACAAAAGGCTCGGTGCTTGAGAGTATTATTGCTGAGTTAGGGTATTTGCCAGAGCGATTTGTCCCCGCGCACCCGATTGCAGGAACGGAAAAGCATGGGGTAGAGAATTCTTTTGAATCCCTCTTTGATAATCGTAAAACACTTGTTATCCCTCACCTAGAGAATAGCCATGATGCCGTTCGTACGATTCATGAAATGTGGAAGGCGGCTGGCTCAACAACAGAAGAGATGGGCGTCAAGCATCATGATCAAGTTTTAGCGGCAACTTCGCATATTCCCCATTTATTGGCATATGCGACAGTTGATACGCTCGCAAACTTGGATGATCGTGCAGAAATATTCCGTTTTGCGGCGGGTGGATTTAGAGATTTTACGCGTATCTCCGCATCAGATCCTGATCTATGGGCAGATATTTGCTTACAAAACCGTGAATCGATTTTAGAAGTCTTAGTCGCATATCAGAAGAATATTGATCTACTTCGTCATGCACTCGAAGATGGTGAGCGAGAAACGATGCGTAAAGTATTTGCGCGTGCAAAACATGCACGTGATAATTTTTATAAAGAACCGTAAATTTTCTGCCTTAGATCTGAAATTGAGATTCTAGGGATAAAAAGAATGGTAAAAAGCGAGTAATGGGCCAATAATAATGCTAAATGACTGGGTAGATATAGTGACTAACTTTGCGCGTGCGCATGAGGCTTGGTTATTTCCTTTAGTGTTTTTACTCGCTTTCTTTGAATCGCTTGCCATTGTCTCGCTACTATTTCCGGCGACGGTTGTGATGATCGCATTAGGCGTATTGATTGGCGACATTGACTATCCTTTTTGGCTAGTATGGCTTGCCGGAAGCCTGGGTGCATTTGGTGGAATGTGGGTTTCTTATAATTTTGGGGGACGGCACAAGGATAATGTCACTGAAATGTGGCCCTTTTCAAAAAGACCGCATTTGTTACCCCATGTGCAAAAATTCTTTCATCGCTGGGGATTATGGGCTGTATTTGCGAGTCGTTTTTTAGCACCCTTTAGAGCGACGATCCCGATGATTGCTGGTGCATTTAATGTACCTAAACGAAAATATCAGTTAGTGAATGGCGCATCTTCCGTTGCTTGGACACTATTAGTGTTATCACCGGGGGCTTTTGGCATGCGCTGGTTAATACCGCTTATCCATTAATAACCTTCGTAAAATAAAAATACTTGCCGTAATATTTATGCTTACTCACCGAAAGCACTGCTTATTTCAAGGAAGACGAGTAAGAAGCGTTAGATCTTGAGGTCAGGTTGCGTCTGGAGCAGATGCAACATAACAATGATGATAATCAATCATTGAATTTATTATCTCCGATATATTTTGAGTCATGCTATTAATAATGAGATAGGATGATTTGTTATATTGAATAAATATCAAAAGGAGCATGATATGTTCGATCTCAATATCGCGGTACATAGCACTATGGTTCTCAAACTTATTGTAGGGATGGTCGGAGTGCTCTGTTTTCTTCGGATTTCAGGTAAATCTCAGAT
Organism: uncultured Ignatzschineria sp.; assembly: GCA_947632245.1. Lineage (GTDB taxonomy): Bacteria > Pseudomonadota > Gammaproteobacteria > Cardiobacteriales > Wohlfahrtiimonadaceae > Ignatzschineria. Next base: position 2,056 of record CANRON010000117.1, read on the forward strand.
GACACAAATGTCGCCGACAGATGTGGTGAACTCATTTGTGATTGGTGCAATTGTAGGCGGGACCATTTATGCCCCAGATCTATCTGTTTGGTATATGATTTTTGGAATGATTATCTGGACCATTATTAATATCGTCATTCATCTCTTAACGAAAATTTCTTTTTTCAACCGGCTTTTTTATGGTTCTGTGGACTTTTTGATTAAAGATGGTGTGATGGACTTAAAGGCAATGCACCGTAATAAAATAAATGCTGGTCAGTTGGTGGGAAAATTACGAGAACAGCGTATTTTCACACTTCTAGATGTGGATGATGTCCGCTTAGAAACCGACGGGCAGATTACCGTCTTTATGAAAACGGAAGATACACCAGGATTTTTGCTTGTAAGTGAGGGGAATATTCAGGAAGAGAATCTGAAGGATGCGCAAAGAAGCAGTACTTGGTTAAAGGCAGAGCTGCAAAAATTAAAGTTTAATAAGATAGAAGATCTCTTTTGTGTTGAGTGGACGCCGAAACGAGGATTCTTTATTGTCGATAATAATGGAGAAACGCTCGATATTGCGCCCAAAGAGGAGATCCCTGTTTTAAAGGATGATTCTACCGTTTAGCTGAGCGTATTCGTAAAAGGCATCCTTATAGGATGTTGATCGCTATTTTTATCGAATCTATTTCCCAACCCTATTTCATTAAACGAAAATGGCTAATCTTCTTTTGGAGTATCTGCAATCGGCGCGCCATATTCTTGCACAAATGCAGCATAGCTATATTCGCCGAAAGGTAAAATGGCATTGCGTTCAATTTTGGTTTTACGTTTTTCAGTTTCTGAGGCTTCAATTTCATCGCGTAGTGCATCTTTAATTTCATGGGCTTCCTCATGATGCATCGCTTCTTTGATCGTGTCATCATCGATGCTAGGATCAAGTGATGCAGCGGCAATGGGTGAGATATGACCATCTGAAAGAATAACGTGAGGGAGGGAATCCTCAACATCGGTTTTGAGACGCTTGGTGACTTTAAGCAGGTTAAGCCATACGATTGCGGCAGCGACAATGAGCGTAAAAATATAGAGGCCTCTGGCATCAAATTGCTCCATTAAATACCCAGATATCAGTGGGCCAATGGCAGCACCGACACCAAAGAGCATGAGTAAAATCGCGCTCAAAGAGACGCGCTTGTCATCCTCAATATTGTCATTGGCGATTGCGACGGAAAGAGGATAGAGCGTAAACTGCAATGCGATCGCAAAGAAGCTTGCAATACCGATGTAGAGATTAGTGACCCAAGGTAAGTTAATAATAATGGCAAGAATAATTAAAAGACTCGCTACGATGGTAATTAAAATCAAGCGATTCATTCGATCTGATAAGAGACCCAGCGGCCATTGGATAACGAGCGAGGCAGCAATTGCGATTGCCATATAAAACCCAGCTTCTTGGCTATCGAGCCCGAGTCTTGTTGCAAAGATAGGACCAAGACCATAAAACGAACCGACCATCATACCGGCAAATAATGTAATCAGTAACACTTGTGGGAGTGATTTAATAAAATAGACGATATTCAGCGGCGCGGCTTTTAGGGGGGTGGGGTGAATGGCGCGTGTCACAGCAAGCGGCACTAAGCAAAGGGAGAAAAACATTGATACTAGCATTAAGATACGAATATCAATAGGATCTATCATTGTGAGTGCAAGTTGTCCCAGCAAGATTCCGAGCGAGCTTACTGCCATATAGATACCAAAAACAAGTCCGCGATGAGTTGGTTCTGCTTGTTCGTTGAGCCAACTCTCAATGACCATGTATTGCACCATCATCATCAGCCCCATGATAAAGCGGGCAGCTAACCAGAATTCAATATAATCGATGAGTCCAATAAGAATAACAGTCGCCGCAGTAATACCGGCACTTGCGGCATAGCTACGAATATGACCGACGCGTGCAATAAGCTTATGTCCAAGTTTTGCACCAATGACAAGACCTGTGTAATAAGCCGAGGTGAGACCACTAATAAGTAAGTCAGAAACCCCACGACCATCAAGTTCAAGCGCAAGAAAGGTCGTAAGTAGACCGTTAGCGAAGAGCATGAAGAGCGTTGCAAGGTATAGCGAGGAGAATGTTGTGATTGTCCGCATAACAGGTATTGGAGCCTAAAATAGATTATATGAATGATTGAGTTATTAAAATATTCATAAACTATGATAGCGCATGGGCTTCTAAATACGAAAAATAAAGTAATAGGGGCATTATTTTGAATGCGATTGAAAATAGTTATCATTGGCATTGACTTTATCTTCTATAATGATAATAATTCCTATTAGCTAAAGGTTAGCACTTGCTTATAGTAATCAGGGGCATTCCCCGAAATTAATGAAGGATACTCGTTCAATGCGTCGAAATATACTCTCTCAACAACTCAAAGCAGCTCTTTTATTATCCGCTGCAACTTCAATGATGATTACTGCAAATGCAGAAGATCTCACTGCAGATACGGCAACAGAAGAAGCTCAGCTAGAGGCGAAAGATGCCTTAAACTTAGGATCAATGGTCGTCACTGCTTCAGGATTTGCCCAAGAAGTAAAAGATGCACC
>CANRON010000118.1 GCA_947632245.1 uncultured Ignatzschineria sp.
CTATATATACATAAGAATGGCGATATTGATTAGTTGAGATCATAACGGGAGAAGTCAGCTATCTTGCACAGTTGTCGATGTCACTAATTAACTTCTTTCGAAGCTGAAGCGCGACAACTTGAGTCTTTACTAATTTGGAATAAGAAGAATGACCCAACTGCCGGCACTCAAAAGTTATAAGCATGCATTCATAACTCCGGCGATGCGTTAAGCTCATCTACGAAGCTTATAATAGAGGCATATAAAAGCAGTTTTTGTAGGAACTATAATGAAAGCGGTCTAGCTTACTTACAGAATGATAGGCATAACGGCTAACAGGTCAATTTGAATGAAGTGAAGCCTACTTATTTATATACACTCCAATATTCATCAATCTCCAATCATGGTGTTTTTTAATTTACGCCATAAGATGGCATAATATCTGTAGAAGTTTTATGCTCGGATTTTTTATTAAAAAGAGGTAAGAGGATATTATGCAAGAAAAATACTTACAAGAAGTCATCGATATTACGGTGGAAAATATAGAAAAAGGTGGTCGTCCTTTTGGTGCTATTCTAGTGAAAGATGAGAAGATAATTGCGCGCGCTGTAAATACGATGTTAGCAGATTGTGATCCTACTGCTCATGCGGAGATGTCGGTCATTCGAAAAGCAGGAAAAGCCCTTGAAACCATTGATCTCCAAAACTGTACCGTTTATGCAAGTGGAGAACCCTGCCCAATGTGCCAGGCAGCGATGTATATGGCTGGTATTCGAGAGGTCTATTATGTTTTTTCAAATGCTGATGGGGAAATATATGGATTATCGACTCAAAATATCGCTAAAGAGATGATGAAATTACCCAATGATCGAACTGGGTCTATTTTTAGACAAGTAGATGTTTCAGTAAAGAATCAATTACCTAATCTTTATCGCGATTGGGCGAATAAGGGAGAGAGTCTTTCCTAAGTGCGGAGCCTTGATCCATAATCTTGGATTGATTAGTTTAAAAATAGGCGATAAAAAACACGCTATCCGTTAGGTAGCGTGTCTAAGTTTATATTGAGATGAATTCTTAGGAATTACTGGTTTAAAGATTCAGTTAAAATGGCTAAACCTTTATTTAATTCTTCATCTGTAATTGTTAATGGTGCTAAGAAACGAATAACATTGCTATTGATTCCAGCTGAAAGCAGTAACAGTCCATTTTCATTTGCATATTTGCAGATACGACTAGTTCTGTCAGCATCTGGTGTACGTGACTCTGGGCTTACAACAACTTCCGCCGCTACCATTGCACCAAGACGGCGAATATCACCAATAAACTGATGTGTTTTTTGTTGCTCTTTAAGGTAGTTCTCTAGGTTTGCACCCAATGTTTCTGCTTTGTCGTTTAAATTTTCTTCTTCAACGATATCCATGACGGCAAGTGCCGCCGCACATGCAAGTGGGCTACCTGAGAATGTCCCGCCAAGCTCACCCGGGTTGGGTGCGTTAACAATTTCAGCACGCCCAACAACAGCACTTAATGGAACGCCTGCGGCGAGTGATTTAGAAATTGTCATTAAATCAGGAACGATATCAAAATGTTCCATCGCAAAGAGCTTACCGGTACGAGAGAAGCCAGCTTGAATCTCATCTGCGATGAAAACGATGCCATGTTTTTGACAGAAATTATAAACGTGCTCAACAAAACGTTTTGCAGGAATCACAAAACCACCTTCGCCTTGTATTGGCTCCATGACTAAGCATGCAACTGTTTCAGGAGATGCCGTTGCCTTAAAGAACTCATCGAACTGTGCAATTGTAAGATCGATGTATTCATCTTCTGTCATGTGTGCAGGACGTTGATAGCTATATGGGAATGGTGCTTGATAAATTTCTGATGCGAACGGGCCAAAACCGACTTTATATGGGTTTACTTTACTTGTCATACCCATTGTAAGGTTTGTACGACCATGGAAGGCACGGTAGAAAGAAACAACGCCAGTACGACCTGTGAATTTACGGGCAATTTTTACCGCATTTTCTACGGCTTCTGCACCTGTATTAAAAAGAATCGCTTTTTTATCATGATCACCAGCGGTAATTTCGCAAAGACGCTTACATACTTCAAGATAACTGTCATACATCATTACGTTAAAGCCAGGATGTGTGAAGTGATCTAATTGATCTTTAATTGCTTGAATAACTTTAGGATGGCTATGACCGACGTTCATAACACCAATTGCGCCAGCGAAATCGATGAATTCCTCCCCTTTTTCAGTCGTAATAGTGGCATTTTTTGCCGTTCTAGCAATGTTTAAGTTGCCATTACTGACGCCTCGAGCGACGTATTTTTGACGAATATCTTGGAGTTGTTCTGTTGTATATGACATATTCTTTTCCTTCTTTGATAACTAATGAGTAACTATTGAATTCAATTGAATAGAATTTAATTTTTATTTTTTAACTTGATAAATCATGTGTGAAGATATTTTTGATAAACCATCCCATCATAGTGCTGATGGCTTATCACGAGATCTCTTTTTTATGATTGATTACCGCATGATTTTATCAAACATATTGATGGAAGTATTTGTAAGTATTATACAATTTCCTTCATTTTTACTTTTCCTTGCTTATAAGCAAGTTCTCTTGCAGGATCTCGCATAAATAAGAAGTATGCACCAATGAGGTACCAACCGATCACAAGGCTCCATTCAATAGGGAAGCTCAATGCAGCTGGCATTCCTGGAAGGTAGAGGGATAGGAAACCAATACTTAAAAGCACTGCTAACCAACCAATTGTTTTCGGCCATTTTACCGCATATGGACGCTCTAAATTAGGCTCAATTTTACGTAATTGTAAGAAGGCAATCGTGACTATGAGATAACCAAGTACAACGCCAATACTTCCTGCATTCACTAACCAGTTCAGTGCTTGACGACCTAAAAGAGGAGCAAGGAAAGCAATCACTGTTAAGAAGATAATTGCGTTTGAAGGTGTATGATACTTCGGGTGCATTTTTGCAAACCAATTCGGTAACATGCCACGAATTGCCATCGCATACATAATACGGCTACCACCAATAACGAAAGCATTCCAGCTAGTGATAATACCAGCGATACCGCCCACAACTAATACTTTACCTAAAAATGCGCTGTTGAAGAGATTCGACATTGCATCAGCAGTTGCAAGTTTAGAGGTTAATAGCTCAGCATGAGGAAGACCAATTGAAACACCGTAAATGATAAGAATATAGAAAAGAAGCGCTGAAAGAATTGAGATTACGAGCATTTTACCGAGCGATTTCGTTGCTTTCACTTCTGATGCGATCTGAGGGATCACATCAAATCCGACGAACATAAAAGGTACCATGATCAATACTTGCATCATGCCATCGAATCCACCGCTAAAATAGGGTTTTAAGTTGGCACTATCGCCATAGTAGCCCGCACCAAAGATTAAGAGGAAACCAACCGCAATAATCGCAATAGTAAACACCGTTTGGAAAATAGTGGCAGAACGTATACCTCTATAGTTAAGCGCACCTAAGAAGATCGCTCCCCCTGAACCGATTAATGCCCAAGTGAGATAGACATCAGATCCGGCAATATTCCAGAGGTGAATTTTATGTTGGACAGGTGAGAGATAGTCGATGACTGTTGGAAGCGCTACAGCTTCGAAAGCAATCACAGACATATAGCCAAATAAGACCGACCAGCCGGCAACAAAAGCAAGTGGTGTATTAAAAGCGCGTTGAACGAAAGCGACACCGCCGCCAGTTTCAGGAATTGCAGTCGCTAATTCAGCATATGTTAGGCCGATTAAGATAATTAACAGCCCGCCGCCAGCAAATGCGACTGTTGCTCCTAAGAATCCTGCTGTTGCAACCCACTCTCCGGATAAGATAACCCATCCCCAGCCGAGCATAGCGCCCATCGCTAAGAACAGAACATCCATAGATGATATTTTTTTGTGACTACTCATTATTTCCCCCTGCATCTTCATTGTGATGACTTATTCATGATGACTGAAGCTATAAGTTCAATGCAATTAAAGATGATATATCGGTTTTTTTCTTTGAAGTTGTTGGTTTTATTTATATTTAAATCTATCGTCTGATATGTTGCATGCAATAGGTTTGTCATTAGTTATTACATAAGTAATCTCGATTTGCAACAAAAAGTAGCGCTGAGAAGCGAGATTAATCGCTTCGTACTATGGGTAAATTGAAATGTTGATTGGATAATCTGATACTTACATCGCCTAATTTTAATGAAGGATTTACGCCCATATTTTAGATCTCTTTTGATAAAAATTGATTAGGGTTGCAGAAGACGAGAATCAAATTGATGCGTATGACTTATGATCCGTGATTCGATGTAAATAAGAATAATGACGAGTAATCTATAAATGGTGATTTTTAAGACTTAGGTCGGATATATTCAATATAATTCAGGTATGATTATCTCGATTGCATTAAACGATTGTATTAAATCACACATATTTTACGCGCAACTAATATATTATCTTCTAAACAATTAGGACCATCAATGATGAAAAAGCTGAGTCTTTCATTGCTGTTTTCAACGGCA
>CANRON010000119.1 GCA_947632245.1 uncultured Ignatzschineria sp.
ATTCTCATCCTTAGGATCGATCGCAACTCCTCCTAACTGAAAGGGCATTAATTCAGTATGCCCAGGTACCCCATAAATAAGTCCATTACTTTGTGCGGGACTGAGTTTTAAAACAAGTTCATCTGTAATTGCATGTACAACGCCCCAAAAGGGTTCAGAAAGAGATGCTTGAATCTCTGCTTCAGGAATATCAATCGCAATAGGCGCATTATTGTGAATCGCTTCTTGTGCGAAATTTTCGATAGAGGCAATATGCGGATCATCTGCACTGACATTTTTTAAAACAAAGTTAATCGTGCAGTGTAACGTTTTGCAGAGATCAAAGTCTTGACTACTCGCAGTGAGATCATTGTTGTCATTCCAATCTAAAATGTAGCTTGAGTTCGGTAATATCGCTATATTTTCAGGTGTGAGTAATCCGGTATCATCGCTTTGAGTGGTATAGACTATAAAGTGGCGATCTTTAATCTCAAAATAGGTTTGGTTCATTATCTCGCGCACACTATTCGATGCTTGATTCTGAGCCTCTCTAGAGACTTGATCATTCTCTGCGTATTCAATACTGATATTTTCGGGTAAGTAAAATCCATTTTGAATGGCTATAGGGTCCGGCATCTCTTCACTACAAGCTGATAATAGCAAGATTATTGAAGCTAAAAATATTTTTCGCGACTGCCAGAACTTATGAATATTCATTACCTTATCCTTCCTTAAATTTCATGCCATTATAACGTGCTTATTCAAAAGTACGATCTTTGTCTGATAATCAAAACTTTAATGTATAAGAGGGGATAGACTCTATTTAATAAGGGGCTGATCACTCTATCGCATAGGAATATTCCTAGACCTTCTAGTGGGAATATTCACGTATCCGTTAGAAATAAGGGCAAAATAAAAGGCAATACCTTAAAAATATGGTTTAATGGATAGACATAGCAGATTTATAAATAAACCATAGCAATTATTTTAATACTCACAAAATAAGGTTTGACTAATAAAATGAGCGATTGTAAAAAACAGGCAGAATTAGGCTTCACAAGTAAAATTTTAAACACACAAAAGAACCATGCTGACGTGCATGGGGCAATGAACACGCCTATCTATCGGAGTGCCGCATTTGAGTTCCCTTTTTCAGAAGCGATTGCAGATGCTTTTCAAAATAGAGAGACCGTGGCATCGCATACCTATTCTCGAATTACCAATCCCACCGTAGAAGCACTTGAAAACAAGATTCTTGCGATTTCTGGTGGTGATCATGCCATGATGTTTAGCAGTGGCATGGCGGCTATTTCTAACACCTTTATGGCTATTAGCTATTCCGGCAGCAACATCGTCACATCCCCCCATCTTTTTGGCAATACTTTTGCTCTGTTTCAATTTACCTTAGCCGAGTTTGGCGTAGACGTTCGTTTTGTGGATACGGATAATTTGGCAGAAATTGAAGCGGCTATTGATGAAAACACTTGCGCTTTTTTCTGTGAAGTGATGACTAATCCGCATCTTGAAATTGCAGATTTACCGGCAATCAAGGCGATTTTAGCCCGCCATCACGTGCCGCTAGTTGTAGATACCACGGTGATTCCTTGGGGTGCTTTTGATGCTCGGAAATGGGGCGTGGATATTGAGGTTGTTTCGACAACGAAGTATGTATCAGGCGGCGCAACAAGCATTGGGGGTGCGATTGTAGATTATGGCACATTTGATTGGTCTTATAATAAACGCCTGGCAAAAGTTACGAATCATGGTAACTACTCACAATTTATGTTTAAAATCAAACGGGAAGTTGCTCGTAATTTTGGGGCTTGTATGGACCCTGATAGCGCCTATGCTCAGATTATGGGATTAGAAACGCTAAAGGTGCGCTATGATGCCGTTAGTCACAGTGCGTATCAATTAGCACTGTTTTTAGAGTCCATCCCCGAAGTGGTCAAAACGAATTATCCAAAACTCGCATCCTTTCGCTATAAAGCATTGAGCGATCAGTTTTTTGTCGGCAATCCAGGGGCGATGTTAACATTTAACCTGGAATCTCGCGAAGCATGTTTTAAATTGATGGATGCCTTGAAGTTGATTCGCCGTGCAACGAATCTATTTGATAATCGAACGCTGATTATTCACCCTGAATCGACGATTTACGGATCATTTACAGCAGAGATGAAGTCTGTGATGGGAATTGACCCGACATTGATTCGACTATCTGTGGGGCTTGAAGAGCTTGAAGATCTTCAAGCAGATTTACGCCAAGCCATTGCCCAGATATAGTGCACGTAGGGTAAGTAGTCAGACGCTTTAAATATCATAGCTATAGCACCTTTATTCTGAATGAAGGTGCTTTTTTTACCCTGCTTTTATAATAGACTCATTTATAACATTGAATGGCGGACAGCATAAACAGCTGCTTCTACGCGGCTCGTTACATCAAATTTCTTTAAAATATTCTGCACATGTACTTTAACAGTGCTCTCGGAAATGATGAGACTGCGTGCGATCTCTTTGTTACTTTGACCATTGACAACATAATCGAGAATTTCTATTTCTCTGGGTGTTAAGAGATCTAATCTATCTAAATCATTGGCGCTGATGATCTCCGGATGCTTTTCAGGCGTGAGTGCGTGAGAAATCGTCTGTAGAAGATCAGGAAGCGAGATTGTTTTAGAAATAACTTGGTATTTAAGGCCTTGTTGCCGGATTAAAACAGTGGGTACAGCTGTATTGATGCGTTCCGACATTAAGAATATTGTGATATGTGGAAATTGCGTACATATCTGGCTGAGGATAGTCATCTCATTTAAGTGTAGTAATTGTGAGCCCTCGATAAATAATAGATCTAAGCCATCTGGAAAATGATTCGAAGTTTCAGATAGCGCAGGATAGTTAGATATCTCACACTTTGATAATAGCGTTTCATTTTTCAAAAAAAACACTAAACGCTCTCGAAATAGACGGTTCGAGTCTACAATCATAATATGGGGATTTTCCCATAGAGATGCGATATTCATGATTTTCCTACATATATTAAAATAAATTTTATTTACCGAATGAATCTATTTTTGTTGCATATTACTATTTTTCAATCAGTCATAAAGATGATTGAAGCTTTAGAATATTTATTATTGCCAAGACTCCCAATATTTACAATACAAGCCTAATTAAGATATAAAAAATAATATATTACTCTTAATTATTATGATCTTATATTAAGATAATCTACGCGAGATCACCTATTGTAGCGCATTTTAAAGTATAAACGCTGTTTACGCTGTATAATTTATGACACTATGCATCTAAGTTTGATCATAAAATTCGATTTTAAGGAGTATTTAATGATGAGAGCCGTGTCAGCACGCAATCAATTACAGGGTAAAGTTAGCGCAATTTTTGAAGGCAGTGTTAATAACGAAGTGATTGTAACGCTCAATAATGGCGATGAGCTTGTCACTGTCATTACGAAACAGAGTTGTGAGACGCTTGGTATTGTTCCGGGTAAAAGCGTTATCGCCATTATTAAAGCACCTTGGGTTGTGCTTGCAGATCCTCATGCAGGATTGCTCTTTTCTGCTCGTAATCAGTTTTCAGGCAGCGCAACAAAGATTGTAAAAGGTGCAGTAAACAGTACAGTTCATCTGGTAACAGAAAATGGTTTAGGTTTAACATCTGTCATCACCAATGAGAGCCTTGATGAGATGGAGGTAAAAGAGGGGAGCGCTTTACTTGCGCTTGTAAAGGCTTCTAGCATCATGATTGCGACCGAAAAGTAATACAAAACATCACACAAGATCAGGGAATGAAGGATCAATACGAGAGATTGTTGTGAATGGTGATACTGATAATAATTGCTTATAGTTCATATTGGAATTTAAGTATCTGTTTTTAGGATAAAATATTTTCTGTATTTTTACTCAAAATATTCTAAAATAGATCGCTTATCGACTTTGAATAGTATGTTCTTATTTGTGAATGTGATAATAAAGTTATTTTAATTATTAAGGAATATTTCAACATGAAAAAATTAATACTCAGTACAGCGGCGCTTTTTATAATTGCGGCATGTTCTAGTGGGGCTACCAATATGAGTCAACTTGATACTAAAATAGCGACAGTCCCAGAGCTACAACACCATAACTATATACTTGTATCTGTAAATGGAAAAGAGTTTAAACCAGGAAAAGGGGACTTTATTCCGAGCATTGCATTTTCGGAAGATATGAAAGTAACGGGTACAATGTGTAATAATTTCTTTGGGCAAGCAACACTTTCAAGCCGTGGCATACTACGTGCTAAAGGTGCAGGTATGACGCGTAAATTCTGTGAAGATGAGATGCTTAACCAATTAGATACAGATATGGGACAACTTCTTGAGCTCGGTGCCGAAGCCATTGTGTCTCAAGATGGGCAATATTTACGATTATCAAATACAGGTACACAATTAGAGTTTAAATTATCAGATGCCATACGATAATTTTTAAGCATTATTAAATTCCATCTGTACTAGAAAGGCGCATTCTTTAATGCGCCTTTTTCAATATGTTTTCAAT
>CANRON010000120.1 GCA_947632245.1 uncultured Ignatzschineria sp.
GCATCTCAAATTCGGGCAGCGGCAGAGAAAGTGTTGCCGCGAGCGTTTGGTAGTAGCTTTGGCGATTCGGATGATAAGGGGTCGCGATATTGAAAATTTCAAAGTGTGATTTGCCCTTATCGCGTAATAACAATGCCTTAATTACATCCATCAGATCATCGATATGTAAAAGATTAATAGCATTTAAGGGTTCAGCAATTTCTGTGCGGCCACTCAGATGACGAATAGGATGTCGCCCATTCCCGATTAGTCCTGCAAGCCGTAAAATTGTGACGGGAATTGATCGGTTGGTTTCAAGCGCTATTTCTGCTTCACGAATCGCTTTTGCATTTGCGGTTTTTGGCATAGCGGGTAATGCCTCATGAATAATGCCGCTACTATTGCCGTAAACTGAGGTTGAGCTCGTGAAAATAATCTCAGTTGCCCCAAATTGTTGGGCTAATTGTGCCGTATGAGAGATCATTTCCGCATAACTAAAGGGGGATATTTGCTGCGTATTAGCCTCTGTTTGAATGTTGTTGAGAAAAGGACTCGGTGGAATCGTAATCACCACTTTACGATTGGCAAAAAGATTCCGGCATAGCGCGGAATACTGCCCATATTCACCCGTAGATTGCGCGGTTTGCAATATTTTATGAAGGAGCTCATCTGAATATGAAACAAACTGAATGGCATAAGGGGCTTTTGATGTATCAGAAGATGGCATTGCCGCCATGGCATTACGATTTGTCGCAATAACATCAAATCCTTGAGACGCAAGCGCTTTCGCCAGTGGTTTACCAAGCCAGCCAGCCCCTATAATTGTCGTCTTTTTACTCATAATTGGGACTTTTATCATTTTTTTCTCCGATAAGTGGTGAGAGATCAATAGTTGTGAGGTTAATGCTGCAATGTTTATAAATGTTTGGTAAGGTCATAGTATATATAAATTATATTTTGAATATTATGCTAAGTCATTTATTCATATATATAAACCCTATTTGCCAGAACCCCTATCAGTGTTTATAGGGGGCACACAATAGAATGAGCTTATAAAACGGGACTTATAAAATACTCATATGCTCATTGACTACCGAATCAATCCAGATTCAACGAAAATTAATTATACCGATTTTTCATCAAAATTATGCGTTATCTGAGAAAGCATCGATACCTGCATACGATAGGATAAGCAATTTATCATTCAGTGAGGAGGCATACATGAAAGATACACAAGTAGTGACACCTGAAACAACCCCCAAAGATCGAGAGTGGGGACGGTTTTTCTTATTAATATTTATAATATTACCCATCTTAGCCGCATGTGCAATTGGTGCTTATGGTCTTTTTATTTGGATCATGCAGATATTGTTCTGGGGACCACCTTCATAGCTCATTTGCAGGATCTTCCTTTAATAATGGTAGGCGAGTAGATGGGGAGTAAATGAATAAGAAAAACAAGAAAATAAGAACAATAAAGATTCACATTTAGGAAATGAAAGGAAATGAATCATGAGAATGATTAAACGGATTAAAGAGATACTTTATAATCTTTTTTTAAAGCCAAGTATGCGTATTGGCTTAGGGGTACTAGTAACGGGGGGATTCATTGCCGGTATTATTTTCTGGAACAGTTTTGATGCAGGATTAAAGGCAACCAACTCAGAAGCCTTTTGTTTGAGCTGTCACACCATGGCGGATAACGTCTATCCCGAGCTTCAGCAAACTGTACATTTTAGAAATAGGACGGGCGTGCGGGCATATTGCTCAGATTGTCATGTACCACATAACTTCACGGATAAAATTGCGCGTAAGGTACAGGCAAGCCGAGAGGTTTGGAATCACCTTACTGGCGATATCGGCACGCGCGAGAAATTTATTGATAAGCGTTTAGAGCTCGCGCAAAGAGAATGGGCACGTATGAATGCCAACGGTTCGAAAGAGTGCAGGGCATGTCATGATTATGAACATATGGCCTTTGAGAAAATGGACATTATGGCCGAGATGGAGATGCGAGGAGCGGCACAACGTAATACAAGTTGTATTGAATGTCATAAAGGGATCGCGCATCAACTCCCTGTTGTTCAGAGTCTTCGTAATGCGGATTTAGAAAAATTACTAGATAATGCGAGCAGTGTGACAACAAGCGTTGATCACGAATATTATAACGTGCTACCCCAACCGCTCTATCTAGATGAGAGTTTAGATGAATCCATCGGTTCTTTAGAAGTTGCGACAGAAATCAAAATTGTTGAGAAAAATGGCGATGCCGAAAAAATTGAATATGAGCTTTGGCGCAAGAATAAAGGTTATGGGCGTGTGCTTTATGGGGAGTTTAGCCTCAATACTGTGAGCGCAATTTTAGATAAAGAAGTCGCTGAGAAGCAAAACTTTACGGTATTAGAAACGAGAGAAGATCCATTAACAGGACTTGAATGGCAACGGATTAAAGGAACGGCGTGGATTAAAAAGGGGGGGTTAACATCAGATATTGCCCCTATTTGGGAAGTTGCGAATGCCAGCTATACCCAAGGCTGTAGTACATGTCACATTCAGCCCGATGCCGAGCATTATGATACGAATACGTGGCCAGGGCTATTTGCCGGAATGGTGGGCTTTACCAATATGGATGAAGACACCTCGAAAGTTGTATTGAAGTATTTACAACTTCATTCAATGGATTTTTCAGAAAAGAATAACTAAGAGAAAAGGAAAGACATTATGCATCATCAATCGAACCCCTCTCGCCGCGGATTTTTAAAAACAGCTGCATTATTAGCAGGTGGCACATTATTATCACCCATTACCTTCGCTGAAAACCTACTTCATAGTAAAGCACCGACCGAAGTCGACTTAGATACGTTGACTAAATGGCGAATATCCGGCGCGCATTGGGGCGCATTTAGAGCAAAAGTTGTGGCCAATCGTTTAGTAGAAGTTGAGCCATTTGAGTTTGATCAGTTCCCTACCCGAATATTAGATGCTGTTCCGGGGATTATCTATAGCCCCGCACGGGTTCGTTATCCTATGGTTCGTCTTGATTGGTATAAACATAGACATAATAGCGATACTTCAGAGAGAGGAGATAACCGTTTTATCCGCGTGAGCTGGGATGAAGCTTTAGACCTCCTTTATGAAGAGCTTGAGCGTATTCAAACGACCTATGGTCCATGGGCCCTTCATACCGGAAACGTGGGGTGGCGTTCAGTTGGGCAGGTTCATAGCTGTGGCAACCATATGTTAAGAGCGATTGCCATGCATGGTAATAGCGTGGGTACAGCCGGTGACTACTCAACGGGTGCAGGGCAAGTGATTATGCCTTATATTTTGGGATCAACGGAAGTCTATTCTCAAGGTACATCATGGGACATCATTCTTAAAGAGAGTGATGTGATCGTGATTTGGGGTAATGATCTTGTTAAAAATTTACAAGTCGGCTGGAATACAGAAACGCATGAGGCTTATGCCTATTTGAAACAGCTGAAGCAGAAAGTAAAAGATGGCGATATTCGTGTGATTGTGATTGATCCTGTTAAAAATATGACAGCAAACTATCTCGGCGCGGAGCATTTATATGTCAATCCTATGACGGATTTAACGGTCATGCTTGCGATTGCACATACGCTCTGGAGCGAGGATCTCTATGATAAAGAATTCTTAGAAACATATACCTTAGGCTTTGATGAGTTTTTGCCTTATCTCAAAGGTGAGAATGAAGATATGGTCGAAAAAACGCCAGAGTGGGCAGAATCTATCTCCGGCGTGCCGGCAGATACTATTCGCCAACTTGCGCGGGATATGGCAAGTAATCGAACGCAGATAATGATCGGATGGTCGATGCAGCGCCAGCAACATGGTGAGCAGCCTTTCTGGATGTCAGCAATTGTCGCGGCAATGCTCGGGCAAATTGGTTTGCCCGGTGGGGGCATTAGTTACTCTCATCACTACAGTTCTGTGGGCGTTTCCTCTTCAGGCGCGTCAATGCCAGGTGCCTTTCCTTTAAACCTCGACTTTGGACGTGAGCCGAAGCATAAGAGTACTGATTATAAAGGCTATTCAAGCTTTATTCCCGTATCGCGCGTTGTAGATGCGATTTTAGAGCCTGGTACTGAGATTAACTATAATGGTAATCGAATTAAACTTGCACCTTATAAAATGGCGATATTTTCAGGTGCGAACCAATGGCACAGGCAGCAAGATCGAAACAAGATGAAGCGTGCTTATCGCAATCTTGAAACAGTAGTTGCCGTTGATTATAACTGGACAGCAACTTGCCGCTTTGCTGATATCGTCCTGCCGGCCTGTACACCGTATGAGCGTAATGACTTAGATGTCTATGGCACATATAGTAATCGGGGCGTGATTGCGATGCATAAATTAGTCGATCCATTATATTATTCAAAAACGGATTTTGATATTTGGCGTGAATTTAGTAAGCGCTTAGATAGAGAAACGGAATATACCCAAGGTAAGGATGAAATGCAGTGGATCGAGAAGATCTACATGGATTGTTATAACGAAAACTATCC
>CANRON010000121.1 GCA_947632245.1 uncultured Ignatzschineria sp.
GAAGATCTAGCGATATATACAATATTACTTTGAGCCAATACAGCCATCGATGAGGCTTCATCTATCTCTTCTGTAATGCTCTCCAAAATAGGCTGAGCCGCATTCGGAAGAGATTGGGAGGAAATAAAGCTATGAGAGAGCGTCAAAATTTTGGAAGTGAGCGAGTAGTAGCGGTCATCTTGTGACACAAAACCGAGTAGAACAAGAGTATACAGACCTCTTCTGACCGTTGCTCTTGGGAACCCTGTGATCTTTGAAATATCCGAAATGGATTGTGCTCGTTTGCTGGTAGAGAGGACTTGGAATATCACTAAGCCTCTTGCAAAAGCAGTAATAAAATCAGGATCTTCTGCATGGTTAGCAAGGATAGGCGTTATTTCTTCAATATAGTTACTGTGCATTGGTATTAAATTATTCTTCGTAAGTGAATGATACTCAACAAATCTGTTTTTATAATTAGATTCCATTATATGGGAAAAATCAATTATATGTATAAGTTAAGATTTTTGAGCGGTTAAATAGTTGACAAGAAATACCCGTTGTGAGATTAATATGATTGTGGGCGATAAATGGATATATCGTTCGACTGCCGAACAATGTATGTGGGGTTTGTCGAACTGTTTTATTTTGTTGACCATTGATCGTTTTTTTTAAATATGGAGCATCATTTAAATATGTATCAAAATCATTTGTTTCAAGAAAAAATATATTATGAATATATCTCACATGAAAGCCCCTGTGATCTGCTGTTATTAGTGCATCCCTTAGGAATGAATCGAAAGGTTTGGAAGGGTGTGATTGATTTTTTTAAAAATGAATACGCTATTTTAGCAATCGATCTACCAGGCCATGGTCAAAGTCCTGAGCCAGAGGTTGGATCGACTTGGAGTATTCCTCTCTTAGCAGTTACGCTTCAAAATCTCGTTAATAGTCTTGGGTATAGATCGGTGCATTATGTGGGAACATCGATTGGCGGCGCCATAGGGCAAGAATTGTTGATTGCGGCACCAGAATTTATAAAAAGCGCCGTCATCACGAATACTCATAGTCAAATTGGTGAAAAAAGTGCTTGGGACTTACGAGCAGAAAATGTTCGAACCATTGGACTATCGGTCATGGCGAAAGAGATTGTTCCCAGATGGTTTGCACCAGAATACTTCGCTCAATCACCGACATCCGTTGCCGACTGGCAAACAGCACTAGAGAGGCTCGGCAATGAAGGGTATGCACAGCTTTGTGAAGCTTTAGGGAATTGGAGCGCGACGGAGCGGCTTCAATATCGGCAGGCAGATATTCCGGTGCTTTGTATTGCTGGCAGTCATGATCCTGCTATGCCCCTTGAGAATATGCAGAAGTTAGCGGAGTTAGTTGGGGGAGAAGACTTAGAAGTCATGTCGATTGGACATGTACCCTCTATTGAGGCACCGGATGATTTTAATCGGATCTTACAAGATTGGTTAGATCGACAGAGTGAATGACAAACCTGTTCACTATTAAATAATATATTACACCTAGGGATAGAAAATGAATCAAAGGTTATTTACAGATCGAATTCTTAAAATTGAATCTTTTATCGTAGACCTACCAACGATTAGAGGGCATCAGTTGTCTATGACAACAATGACCATTCAAAGCTCAGTTATTGTAAAAATATATACAGAAGATGGGATTGTTGGTTTGGGAGAAACAGCAACGATTGGGGGATTGAGTTATGGGCCTGAAAGCCCAGAGGGGATGAAATTAACGATCGATCAATATATCGCTCCGTTATTAGTAGGGCAACCTTTGGACTCTATTCAGTCATTACGTCAGAGAGTTTCTCAAAATATTCGTGGCAACTATTTTGCTAAAAATGCAATCGAAACAGCGCTTTTTGATATCCAAGGTAAAATCTTAAATATTCCAATCTCTACTCTGCTCGGCGGTAAGGTTACAAATAAGCTATCGGTTCTTTGGGTGCTTGCAAGCGGAGATACAGAAAAGGATATTATCGAAGCAAAAGAGATGATCGCGACCGGTCGACATAAAGACTTTAAGTTAAAAATAGGTCGAAGAACCGTGAAAGAAGATGTTGCGCATGTAATTGCAATTAAAGAAGCTTTGGGCGATGACAGCATGGTCACCGTTGATGTGAACCAGGCTTGGAATGAATCAGAAGCTATTATTGGGATGCAGCTGTTGCAAGATGCCGGAGTTGATCTGGTTGAGCAACCATTACCCCAACATGAAATTGATGCGCAGGCAAGATTGAGTGATCGATTTAATATTCCAATATTAGCAGATGAATCTGTTGGACTAGCATACGAAGGATTCAATATTGCCAAGATTGCTGGTGCTAGAGCTTTTGCACTTAAAACGGCGAAGTCAGGTGGAATGCTAGGCGTATTAGAGCTGGCGAATGTTGCAAAATCAGCAGGCATAGGTCTTTATGGTGGCACGATGTTAGAAGGATCTATTGCAACAAGCGCTGCAATTCAGGCCTTTTCTACAATTCCCAATTTAGAGTGGGGCACAGAGTTATTTAGTCCCCTCCTATTAAAAGATGACATCGTGGTTAAGCCATTAAATTATTTTAACTATGGCGTTGAGGTATCTGATAAGCCCGGATTAGGGCTTGAGTTAGATGAAGATAAAGTAAATTACTATAAACGTAAATAAGGAGAAAAAAGATGCTTTTTAAAGTAGAAATGATTGTCAATATTCCAGAGACGATGGATCCTGAAACCAAAGCTGAAATTTTAGCAACAGAGAAAGCGTATTCTCAAGAATTACAAAAAACAGGAAAATGGCGCCATATTTGGCGTATTGCTGGTCAGTATGCAAACGTGAGTATTTTTGATGTAGAGAGTAATGAAGAGCTCCATAATTTAATTACAGGATTGCCACTTTATCCTTATATGGAAATATCTGTAGAGGCGCTTTGCAGGCATCCTTCTTCAATTCGAGAAGATGATCGTTAAAACCAAGAAAATGAGTATTCGTATAAAAAGGCCGTTAGAGCCAATCAGTTACAACACAATAAATGGTATCCACCAAAACAGGAGATAGTTTAATATGAAAACAAAAATTTCAAGTACAGAGTTTTTAGAGGGATTTGTTCGTACGGCATCGGGGTTTGATTCAGAGGAAGGGAACCCACGTATGAAGGAGATCATGCATCGCTTAATGTCAGATCTATGTAAGGCAATTGATGATCTTGATATTACCGTTGATGAGTTTTGGCATGGTGCGAACTACCTACTTCGTTTAGGTCAAGCGCATGAAACTGCACTATTAGTTGCAGGCCTTGGCTTAGAACATATTCTAGATGTTCGTGAAGATGAGTTAGATGAAAGGGCAGGATTAGCAGCAGATGGTGCAACGCCACGAACGATTGAAGGACCACTTTACGTTGCCGGTGCTCCCGTTGTTGAAGGAGAAGCACAATTAGATGATGGAACCGATACAGATAGTGATTTGATGCATCTTTCTGGGAAAGTGGTTGATGCTGTGACAGGGGAAGTGATTCCTAATGCGATTGTGGAAGTCTGGCATTGTAATAGTAAAGGTAACTATTCATTCTTTGATCAGAGCCAGTCAGATTTTAATATGCGACGTACGATCAAAAGCGATGAGGGTAGATATACTGCGCGTAGTATCGTACCTAGCGGATACTCTGTTCCACCAGGAAACCCAACGGAGCAATTGCTAACACTTTTAGGACGTCATGGCTCAAGACCTGCACATATCCATTTCTTTATTCATGCGCCTGGGTATCGTCATTTAACAACGCAGATTAACTTAAGTGATGATCCTTATTGCTATGATGACTTTGCTTATGCGACAAAAGAAGAGCTTGTTGTAGATGCTGTTGCTGTAACGGATCCTGAAAAAATTAAGGCGGCCAAAATGGCAGGTCCTTACAAAGAGTTAGTCTTTGATTTTGCTTTAACGAAGGCTGTGGATGACGAGCAGGAAGGTCGTAGCTCGCGTGCTAGAGCAGCACTTTAACGAATGCTTAAGTGGTATGGGAATATTGAATTCAATTAGTATACGATGCTGATGAAATACTCCCATATTCCATACAATAACGTGCATATCGTTATTGTTTAAGTCAAGAGATAGAGGCTGTACCCCTTATTGGGACGGAATCTATCTCTTTTTTCATCGCTTGAATAAGAGTGATGTTATGAATTTAATTTATCTTGTCTAAATGTCTAGGATCACTTTAAACATAGTGAGACAAGATATGTAGCAGTCAGGACACCTAAAAAATATTCAAAATTATACAAAAATCTAAAAAACCAATGATTATGATTATTGGGCTTGATAGATTCACTTTTGAAATAACGATACTAAGAAATATAGCCCGCACATGAAGGGGAAGGAATCATCATGATTAACAAAATTAGCTCATCTTTAGAGACCTCCATCGGAAAGATATTTGATGGTGCGACAGTAATGATCGGTGGCTTTGGCACAGCAGGGCAACCCGCTGAGCTGAT
>CANRON010000122.1 GCA_947632245.1 uncultured Ignatzschineria sp.
TAGTCTCTTATCAATAATAAAGATTAAAATGCATCGATAGCGAAATTCTTCACTTATCGCTCTCAAAAAGAAACCCTCACAATATTTTGAGGGTTTCTTTTAATCATATCTGTATCTTATTATGCTCTGTGCTGACGCTGTCTTTGTGGCAATGCTTCATTCTCATCATTGCCGGCACCAAATAAACGCTCATCTGGTCTTTCCCCTAAATATTTCGGCCAACCCTTAATTCCTGTTCGAAGGAAATCTTCTCGCATCACAGATCTTGCCGCTTCAATACTATAACCTGCTTCTAGCGTTAAGTATTCAAAGATCACTTTAAAGAACCGATCTAATGCTATACCGTACGATCGCCCAAATGCTTGATAGAGATAGAGTGATAGCGCTCTAAAATTCTCAAAAGGTCGATCCCCCAATATCAGCGGTAATGTTTCCCGGTAACGCCCTGAGTTCGCAACCGTATCCCAGAATTTGGCAAATCGCTCCATCTCCATCACTTGAGTAAAGGGCATTTCACGATTTTTTAAAATCGAATAAGGCGGCTCTTGGCTAAAGCTATACTGAAACTCATTGCTATGGCGAATAATCGGCACACCTTTTAGGCGCTTTAATATCCCAACCTGTATTTCTTGCGGCTCCCACGACCAAAGCTCGTTAAACCCTTCCGCAAAACTCGTTAAGTCCTCATCCGGCAATCCAACAATCAAGTCCACATGTAAATGCACATCTGTATGTTTTGATAACCAAGAGATATTCTCTTTTGCCAACACAAGATTTGTTCTACGAGAGATGAGATTCTGCGTTGTTGGATTCAGTGTTTGAATACCGATCTCAAATTGAAGCGACCCATCAGGGAATTCTAAAATCTTCTCTTTTAACTCTTCTGAGAGATAATCTGGTACAAGTTCAAAATGCAAAAATAGTGCTTCTTCGGGATTTTTAGCGAGTTTATCTAAAAAGAAGTTTAAAATCGCAAGCGTGAAATCCTTTTTAAGATTGAAGGTTCTATCCACAAACTTAAACTGACGCAGCCCTCGGGTATAAAGATCGTCCATCGCCTCCAAAAATGGTTCAAGCGGAAAGCGCCATGCCGTTTTATCCAAGCTCGACAGACAAAATTCACATTTAAAAGGACAGCCTCTTGAAGCTTCTAAGTACACCGTCCGATATTTTATATCTTCCTCGTTATAGAGGTAATACGGTAACTTTATCTCTTCAAGGGGTGGTTGAATACCTTTAATCACCTTGCTTTCCCAAGGCTTTCCTTCCACTAATAGAGATTTTGCAAGCTGATAAAAACTCACATCCCCCCAGCCTGTAATCAGATAATCAATCAGCGGATAGATTTCAGTATCTTCATATTCATAAGATACCTCAGGCCCCCCGATTGAAATAATCACATCCGGCATCAATGCTCGCAGATCCTTTATAAGAGACGTTGTCTCCATAAAGTTCCAGATATAGATACCAAAAGAGACAATCTTGGGATTTCTAGCATAGATCTCCTCAAGCATTGCCTCTTTGTTTTGCTGAATGGTAAATTCTAAAATTTCCGCCCGATCCTCAAGCTCATAGAGATTCGCCTTTAGATAGCGAAGCCCTAATGATGCGTGCGAATATCGTGCATTGAGTGTAATTAATAAAATATCCATTGTTACCCTTATATCAGCATATTTCCGACCACATAAGCAATTCATGATAAATGCTTATGACCAGCGATATCCTGCATTTAGCAAAAGGGATATCGTTGTTAATTAATCAATATACTCTACTTTACCACCGGCAAGTGAGCCGATTCTTGCCAGTGATTGTACATTAATATCAATCGCTTCTAAACGTCCACGTCCTTCTTGGAAGCTCTTTTCAATGATAAAGCCCATGCCACATAGTGTTGCACCGGCTTGATCTATTAACGATTTCACACCGAGCGCTGCATTTCCATTTGCTAAGAAGTCATCAATAAAGAGGACGTGGTCATCTTTAGAGAGATATTCTTGGCTTACGCAAACATCATAAGTGCGATCTTTAGTGTAAGAGTAAACGGATGAAAGATACATCTTTTCCATTGTTTTCGGAGTTTTCTTTTTCACAAAGACAACAGGCAATTCAAGAAGATAACCCAGCATGATTGCAGGCGCGATACCGCTTGCCTCAATCGTAATAATCTTATTGATGGGTAAATTCGCAAATCGGCGAACAAATTCTACCGCAATAGACTTCATGAGGATCGGGTCCATCTGATGATTGATAAAACTATCAACCTTCAAAGTTCCGTCTTCAAATGCCAAGCCATCTTTGATAATTCTGTCGTGGAGCAATTTCATAAATACCTTCGAGTAGCACAAAGTACCATCTGTTAATATAGACAATATCGCAGTTTAATGAATGTGAATCCATTAAAACTGAGATATAAAAATTTGTGCAATATTGTAGCTTAAAACAGGAATTACTGCCCACTTTCTTCTTGTTATGTCCACTAATTTAACGATTTTCAGTAGCGTCACCTGAATATCGATGAGAATCTATTTCAAGGCTCCTATTATTAACGCTGAGTTTTTAATACTCGCAGATGGCCCTGCTCAATTACTTCACTCGTGTAAGGGAGCGCCCGCTCTTGTAAGTAGTCATAAGCCGTTTTATACGCATGCCTTTTCAGCGGATCAATAGAGATAATCATATTGATCTCTTCTCTTCCCGCTTCACACAACATCTCTCCAAAGGGATTGACGACGCAACTTCCGCCGGCAAAGATATGATTAAAACTATCTTTGCCTACACGGTTTACAAATGCCGCAAAAAACTGATTCTCTTGTGCTCGCGCCTTAATTGCGGTTCGGTGCGTTTCTCCGTAAGGATCCATATTACCATTCACAACCAATAAAAGATCGACATCGAGTAGACCATTTGCGCGCCCAGATTCTGGGAACTCAATATCAAAGCAGATCAAAAAGCCAATGCGCACGCCTCGCCACTCAAAACTTATAAACTCCTCTCCCGGCGTAAACAGCCCGCGATCTGTCAACCACATATGTGTTTTGCGATAAGTAGCGAATAGTCCTTTGTCAGGATCAATAAAGACCGCACTATTATAATAACGTCCATCTTTTACCTCACACATACCGGCAAGCACCGCAATGCCTTTCGCTGTTGCTTCTCGCTCTAACGTTTTTACAATTTCACCATCGAGTGGTTGCGATAACTCGGCAATATTTTCCGCGGTTGGAAAGCCCGTGAAAAAAGTCTCTGAAAATATAATCACATCGCTCTTATCAGAAGCATTTTGAATCATCGCCACCGCCTTTGAGAGGTTGTGAGCGATATCGCCATCGTGTAATGAAGTTTGTACCAGTTCAAGCGTAATCATATTAACCCTTATTATTCACTATAAAATATAAGTAAGAAGTAAAAAGAGACTTTAAAAAAGCCGCTAAATTATTATCATATAGGATCTTATAGCTAAGGCAAATCATGAACGCTAAGACTCCCATTCAGCGGACCTTAGAGATCTATCGTATAATACTTTTCATATTATCAATACAAAAGGATTCTAATGACCATGATGAAAAAGGAATTTTGGCACATCCTAAAAGAAGCCGTTGCCGTCAATAACCGTCCCTTTCCCTGGGAGCGTGCAATTGGCGCAGGATTTTCGATGGCTATTCCTATTTTTATCGGCATCTGGTTCGATCAATTACAATATGGATTAATTGCCGGTCTTGGCGGATTTACTTACCTATATGCCTTTACGCTTCCCTATGCCCACCTTTCAAAAAGATTGCTTTTTGTCGGCATTTCCATGACGCTCTGTGCTTTTTTAGGGTCGATATTATCGAACCATCTTCTTCTCGCCGCAATCTTTATGGGATTAATTGCCGGCATAATGCTCTACATCTTTAATGCGCTCAAGTTTATTGGCCCTTCTTCAATGTTCTTCGTCTTAGTCTTTGCGCTTTCTGTTGATACGCCGGCAACAGATATTGGGGGATCTTTAATCCGTGCACTACTTGTTGCTAGTGGCGCGCTGCTCTCTTGGCTGATTGCTATGAGTGGCTTTTTAATCAACCCTCATCGCCCTGAAATCCTGACTGTCAAACGCGCTTATTCGCAGCTTATAAAGCTCACCGAAAGCATTGGCACGCCAGAATTCAACCAAGAAAAATACCGAACAATGAGCGTGTTTAAGGAAGCGGAAGACTCTCTGATTACCGGCGAACTCCCATGGGCACCTTCCGATACTTACACAAAATTACTGCATTTAGCGATTGAGGGGAATGAGTATTTTCTCTATCTCATGAATCACTATACGGAAAGCGAGATACCGCTCCCCAAAGAATGCGCACACTTTTTAAAAGAGATCGAGGTACTTCTTCAGCACAATCCTAAACTTAAAGC
>CANRON010000123.1 GCA_947632245.1 uncultured Ignatzschineria sp.
CCCCATTTCCAGGTGGGTAAATCAACTATTCGACAATATCCGTTATCAGATACCCACAAAATATCATTGACGATGACAGAAGCAGAAATTGACCATATCAATCAGGTCACAACCACTTACCATCGTTATGATGAGTGGAAAAATCATGTCTTAATAAAATCAGAATTAGAAGTTTTCCGACTAAAATGGCTAGGTATTCATGAGCTCATGCTACTTTTACAAGCACATGGTTTCACCGACATTGAGTTTTGTGCAGATTATGATTTACAGAAAAAACTGAGCAATACCGCAGAAATAATTACCGTCAGTGCGATCAAAAGTACCATAACGAAATAGACGATCTGAAAATATGACAACAACACCAATATTCGACCATCTCAGTAAAAAATTCACACGTAATATTTATGATAGCTTTAAGGGAAAATTACGCCTTGCAATATTAACGCGAGATTTTGAGACGCTAAAACTACATCATACTCCCCTTAACATCCTTGACATTGGCGCAGGACAAGGTCAATTTGCGGAGTTTTTGGCGCGTCAAGGTCACCACGTAACATTAGTGGAGCCGGCAAAAGAGATGTTAACGCTTGCGCAAGAACGCTTTCATGCACATAACCTCAGCGCGGAGTTTCACAATTGCTATTTAGAAGATATAGCAGCCCTTCAATTACCACCATTTGATGTGATAACCTGCCATGCGATGCTTGAATGGCTCCCTGAACCATTCCTGTTTTTTGAGAAGATCAAACCCTTATTAGCACCAAAGGGAAAACTCTCTTTGCTCTTTTACAATCGCGAGGGATTAATCTATCACAACCTTATTCGAGGTAATTTTCACTATATCGAACGCGGCCATTTTAAAGGAGAAGCTGGCGGCTTAACACCGATATCCCCCATTGATCCGATCGCTCTTGAAAACTACACCCAAGCAGATGGGTACACTGTTTTAAAGAAAAGCGGTATTCGAACGTATTACGACTTTATGAATAAAGAAGCGCGCAATCGTATTAGTGAAGAAGACCATCTGAAAATGGAACTCAAATATTCAGAAATTCTCCAATACCAAGCCCATGCACGTTATTTGCATTGGGTATTACAAAAATAATCTCAAAGTAATATCTTGCATGCAAGACTATTCCTATTCACTATTGATTGCCGCTTAAAATTTAATCACCTTTTGTATCTTTTATACACACAATTGTTTATGAAATGCGTCAGAGGAACTAAGACTACAATAACAATTGCCTTACTCTCTGCAATATTTCATTTTGTAAAGTTTAAAAAATCAATCAAATCCCGCGCGATTATCATCCTTGTTGCACCTAAAATAACTGTGCTATAACGTTGAATGCTTTTTTAATGGCAAGTCTCGACTTTATCTCTCTGCGAAAGAGATCCTACCTACAAGTCTTCTTGTCATTTATATACAGAATTCAGTATTTTTCAGTCAATTAGGAGTCCATAATGGATCAATCCCCGCAACAATCTGCGATTCAATCAGCAGTGATTCGTAAGGCATTTTTTCGCTTAATGCCGATTTTGTTATTAGCCTACGTTTTAGCTTACTTAGATCGCGTGAATATTAGCTTTGCAGCTCTTACAATGCGTGAAGATTTAGGCTTAACTGCTCAGTTCTTTGGTATGGGCGCAGGTCTTTTCTTCCTCGGTTATTTTCTCTTTGAAATTCCTAGCAATATCTTTTTAACAAAAGTCGGGGCGCGCCGCTGGATTTCTCGTATCATGATTACATGGGGCGCAATTTCAGCATGTATGGCATTTGTGACGGGCGATGTGAGTTTTGTTGCTTTACGCTTTCTCTTAGGAGCTGCGGAAGCAGGATTCTTTCCCGGGATTATTCTTTACCTCACTTTTTGGTTTCCGAAAGATTATCGCTCACGGATTATTGCGGTATTCATGCTCTCCATTCCGCTCTCTCTCGCCGTTGGTGCGCCAATTTCTACAGCACTTTTAGGGCTTGATGGCACAATGGGTCTTCACGGCTGGCAGTGGCTCTTCATTATTGAAGGCGTTCCCACAGTACTTGTCGGTATTTTATTCCTTATGATTATGCCAGATACACCGAAAGATGCTAAATGGCTCACTGAGGAAGAAAAATCAACGATTTTAGGGATCTTAGAAGCCGAAAAAGCAGAGATCGCGAAGAAGTTTAACTCCAATGCATCTGCGGCATTAAAGCAGCCTATTATCTGGGTGCTTGCTTTCGTTTATATTTCAAACGTCACTGCTAACATTGGACTCTCCAGCTTCTTACCGCTCATCATTAAGGAGCATGGCGATTTCACGAATATGCAGATCGGCTGGATTACCTCTATCCCCTACTTTGTCGGTGTTGTGGGTAGCCTTCTATTTGGTTTTTTATCCGACAAATTCAAAATTCCCTTTACACTACTCTTTATCGCGATCAGCATTACCGGTCTTGGTTTAATTGGCGCAGGATATATGTATTCAGAAGCGATTATTGCGCTTGCGATCGTCGCGATTTCAATGGCAGGTATTGGTATCTACGGATTTAAAGCCCCATTTTGGACACTTCCTTCCCTC
The DNA here is from genome assembly GCA_947632245.1 of uncultured Ignatzschineria sp. Classification (GTDB taxonomy): domain Bacteria; phylum Pseudomonadota; class Gammaproteobacteria; order Cardiobacteriales; family Wohlfahrtiimonadaceae; genus Ignatzschineria. Next base: position 2,563 of record CANRON010000123.1, read on the forward strand.
TTTTTAACAGGCGCGGCTGCTGCAACAGGTATCGCCCTGATTAACTCAGTCGGTAACCTCGGGGGCTTTGTTGGTCCTGTTGTGATTGGTTGGATCAGAGAATCAACGGGCAGTTATGCCTATGGTCTTTACTTCTTAGGATCACTCAGTGTCTTGGCATCGATTGTTTCGCTTCTTTTAGTCAGAAGATATAAGGACGAGGCAAAATAACGCTTACACTTTTTTTGATCTGAGCGTATATTCATGAAATCAATATGAATATATATGGCATCTATCGGTAAGTGAATTCTAATAATCATTTAATTTCAAACTACTCTGGATCCCGTCAATTCTCGACGGGATTTTTTATAGTTTTTTTAAAAATATAAGCCTTATACAATTAGTGACTATAAATATAACAAACCGCTCTTTCACTGCCCCGTTATTTACAAAAATAAATTTGAAGTGAGAATGCTTGATTTCGCTGATACATCACATTATCCTGTAAATCTTATTCTCACGAACCCCACTATTTCATAGAAAGATATAACCTTGTGATATTACCCCCTAAAAAGATCTTTTTTCCTGTAACAATAGCTTTCTTACTGAGCGTTATTACCGTGGCTAGCGCGGATACTATTTCGCTAAAAAATGGTGATAAAATCACAGGAAAAATATTACTGGTTGAAGATAATATTGTTCATATCAATACGGATTATGCGGGAACCCTACGGATCGACAGTAAGAATATTGAACATTTCAAACTGAAGGCGCCTGTTGCTGTGAAAGAGAATCGCTTTGCCAAAAGCTTTACCTCGACAGAGGTGGTATATGAGCCCACTCGAAAAGGTGTGGAAGATCGTATTATCGTTAAAAGCCATGGTATCCCGAAGTCTATACCTTTCAATAAGGATCTTTTAATCGCTAAGGTGAATAGCGCAACACTAAAACCCCAAGAATTTAAACATTCAGGCAATATTGATGTGAGTGCTTACTTCGATAATGATAGTTCAAAGACAACGCGTTATCGTGTTAAGGGCAATTATAAGTTAGAGCACGGTTTATGGCGCCATAATTTAGGATCACAGTTCTATCGTAAAACCGATGAAACGAAAACAAAAGATTACTACTATAATTTAAACTATTCGCTCGACCGCTTTATTACGCCCCGCTTCTTCTGGCAGGCTTCTTCTGAGTTTCAACATGACTGGATTGAAGAAATCCGCGATAACTTCTTAATTGGTACAGGCCCAGGTATCCAAGTTTGGAATAATGCGCGCTCTAGCTTATCACTAGCAACGCTCCTTAACTATCAAAAAATAGAATATAAAGATCATGACTCGGCGAGCAATCCGCAAATGTCACTGAAGTGGGATTATCAGCAGTACTTCTACAATCAGAAAATCCGTTTTTCAAGTAAAGGGGCAGTTGGCCGCAGTTTTAATGATAATGTGACACTCGATTTGACGCTCAATGCCACACTTGCTTATAAGCTCACAGATTCCCTCTCATTTAATACGGGATATCAATATGAGAAAATTAAAGCTAAACGCGGTGATTCTAGTAATCGTAGCCTCTATTTGGGACTAGGTTTTAACTGGTAAAACAGGTAAACCATAACTATTTATCCATTTACATACTCGAAAAAGATCATTCCGAGATCATCTATCTCGGAAATAGGTGTCTATTGTCTCATAAATACTTTTTATAAAAAACATTCCCCCTTATTGGTAATTAT
>CANRON010000124.1 GCA_947632245.1 uncultured Ignatzschineria sp.
GCCCGGCATTATTGGTGTTTCAAGTGGCGCTGCGCTTTTTGCCGCTGCCACAATTGTCCTTGGCACCCATATTGCCCCAAAAGTTTTTGCACTGCTAGGCGACTATGCGCTCCCTATTGCCGCATGCCTGGGCGGCTGGCTTGTGACCTCCGTGCTGTATCTTTTTTCTCGTAATAAGCGCGGCATTAGCATTAGCTCCATGCTTCTAATCGGGATTGCGATCAATGCCTTTACCGGCGCACTCATTGGGCTTTTAACCTTTATCGCCAGTGAAACAGAGCTTCGTTCTCTAACATTTTGGTCTATGGGAAGTTTAAGCAGCTTCAACTACCAGAAAATATTGATTATTGTGGCTGTACAGATTGTTTTAGTACCGCTTCTTTGGAAAAAGGCGAAGGCGATGAATGCAATGCTGCTTGGTGAACGAGAAGCAAAACATCTCGGCGTGCATGTGGAGAGATTAAAGAAAGAACAGATCTGGGGCGTTGCGATTATTACCGGCACCGCTGTTGCTTTCTCTGGCGGTATTGGCTTTATTGGTCTTTTGATTCCGCACTTAATCCGCATGATGTTTGGCGCGGATCATCGCTTTGTACTTCCCCTTTCTTATATTTTTGGGGGCATTTTACTGATTGTTGCAGATAGTTTTTCTCGGACAATCGCAGCGCCCAGCGAAGTGCCGATTGGGATCTTAACGGCATTTTTAGGTGCGCCATTTCTTGCCTATCTCGTTTATAAACAAGGGAGAGCATAATGTTTACGATTTCCAACCTCTCTTTTAAGATTCGTCAAAAAATACTCGTAGATGTGCCCAAACTCTCTTTAGAAACCGGCGCTTTTACCGCCCTTATAGGCCCTAATGGCGCAGGGAAAACAACCTTTTTAAATATTCTATCGGGCGATCTTATTCCCACATCCGGTGATATCCTATTAGAAGGAAGAACGCTGAATGAATATACAATTGATGAGCTTGCCGTAAAGCGTTCGGTATTACCCCAAACAGAGCATATCCCCTTCTCCATTAAATCAAGGGCGATCCTATTGATGGGCGTGATGCCTTATCAAGTCGCCTTTAATCACCCGAAAGTATCACAGCTTTTAGTTGAGGTCAGTGCAACATTAGAACTCGATGCCCTCCTTGATCTGCCCTACCAAACACTATCCGGCGGCGAGCAGCACCGTGTACAAATTGCGAGAGTTTTAATGCAATCGCTCTTCTCTTTGGATGAATCCGTCAATTTACATGCGCGCATTATGTTGCTTGATGAACCGTTTAACCACCTTGATCTCTATCATCAGCAACAATTACTGCGATACTTTAAATCGCTGACCAAAAAGGGACTGACAATCATCTGCGTGATGCATGATATTAACCATGCCCTGCAAATAGCAGATCAACTAGTACTGCTTAAAAAGGGCGTATTACAAGGGCAATATACCGCCGCAGAATTATGGCAATCTGATCAATTACAGCAAACCTTTGAGGTCGACTTTATTACGCTCTCGCATCCGGAGGATGCATCCTTTAGAACATTGGCTTTTAAGGTCTAACTTTTAAAGTCTAACTTTGAAATGGATATTACAGAGAGAGATTCAGATCCCTATTTTCGCTTCACATTAACAACCGCTCGTCTTAGCGAGCACTTAATAAAAATGCTTTACCATGACACTTTGGAGAATTTACAATGTCAGAAATCACTACTAAAAACAATCTTACGCAGAACTATACTAAAGGCGAAGCTGCCGTTGATTCCCGTATTCAATTGCTCTCCAATATTAATGGCGTGCTATCAACCGTCATGCGCGATACCTTAGATATCGAGGGCTACCCATTTGGCTCAGTTGTGCCCTTTTGCTTAAATCAAAACAATGAAATTATTATTTTGATCAGTGATCTCGCGCAGCATACTAAAAATATTCAAGAAAATCCTAAAGTTTCGCTCACAATTCATAATGAAGATCAGGACAATATTCAAAAAGGCTGGCGTTTAACGCTTGTCGGCGATGCCGTTAAAGCAAGCGATGATGATTATGAAACACTTGCCGCCCGCTATGAGCGCTACTTCCCAGAAAGCCAAAAATACCATAAAGTTCATGACTTTAACTTCTATGTGATTAAGCCGAAAAAAGCACGCTATATTAATGGCTTTGGTGAAATTCACTGGGTTAATGTCGATATGATCGCAAATCCATCCATCTTTGATGAAGCGACAGAATCCGACATGATTACGCATATGAACGAAGATCATCATGATGCACTCATTCTATTTTTAAACACGCGCATGAATGTGAAAAAAGCAGATAAAGTCCGCATGACTCAGATTGATCAATATGGCTTCACGATTGCCCATGATGAAAAAATCCAGCGCTTCTTCTTTGATAAAGAAGCAACCTCTCCGAACGATATCCGTCTCTTTTTAGTGGATATGGTTAAAAAAGTAAGAGCAGCTTAACTTCCATTAGTTCTCTTACAATACAAAAAGCCAAGATATTGATTGATTCGCTCATATCATTAATATCTTGGCTTTTCTTATTTGTCTTATTTTACTTGTTTTCCATACTTGGCAATCTCAAAATGAGCGTAATCTGCCCTTCACAGATAGATTTCTCGATCAAATCCTCATCTTGCCCTATCGACAAATACCTACAACTACTTACTTGGTAGCAGATAATGCCTGATGCAGTGCTTGTAATGAATAGACATCCACTTTATCCATACTTTTCACGCTCTCGCTCATCGCCTTTGCGCCCGAAATTGTAGTATAGAGCGGTATCCGCTCATTAAGACTACTTCTACGAATCGCATGACTATCTTGCACCGATTGCACATCACTTGTGACTGTATTCACCACAATTGCGATCTCATGATTTTTAATCGCATCTACAATATGCGGTTTACCTTCTACAACCTTATTCATCACCTGGACATAAAAGCCGTTTGCTTTGAGATATTCCGCCGTTCCTTTTGTCGCACAAAGACCATATCCTTGCGCCTGAAAATTACGCGCGACACTTAAAAGTCCAAGCTCCGTTTTATCTTCATCACGCACAGAGAGAAATACTTTTCCGACTTTCGCAATGCGCTCGCCAGCACCGAGTTGCGATTTCAAGAAGGCTTCCGAAAAGGTTTTCCCTATCCCCATGACTTCACCTGTTGAACGCATTTCTGGCCCTAAGATCACATCTACACCCGGAAATTTCACAAACGGGAATACCGCTTCTTTCACGGAGTAATATTCAGGAATAACCTCTGCTTGGAATCCTTGCGCTTTTAAAGAAATGCCGGCCATCGCTCTTGCCGCAATTTTGGCAAGTGGCACATTTGTCGCCTTACTCACAAAGGGAACGGTTCTTGAGGCACGCGGATTTACTTCTAACACGTAGATCTTATCATCTTGCACGGCAAACTGCACATTCATCAAGCCCACAACATGGAGTGCTTTGGCCATCGCTTTTGTCTGCGCTCTAATCTCATCTTGTATAGCTTGAGAGAGTGAATATGCCGGCAATGAACAACTCGAATCGCCAGAATGCACCCCTGCTTGTTCAACATGCTCCATAATGCCGCCAATAACTACCTCAGTACCATCAGAAATGCAGTCCACATCAACTTCAATGGCATGGCTTAAGAAGAAGTCTAAAAGCACCGGACTCTCTTCAGATACCTGCACAGCTTCGCGCATATAGCGATTGAGCGCTTGGTCTGAATGGACAATCTGCATCGCTCTTCCGCCTAAAACATAAGAGGGACGAACCACAAGAGGATAACCGATTTCATTTGCACGAATGATGGCCTCTTGTTCATTTCTGGCAATCCGATTAGGCGGCTGCTTTAAGCCTAAATCATGGAGCACTTTTTGGAATCTCTCCCGATCTTCCGCTGCATCGATACTATCTGCTGAAGTCCCGATAATATTCACCCCCGCCGAAACTAAGGCATTGGCGAGCTTCAACGGTGTCTGCCCACCATAATGCACAATCACGCCAAATGGATTTTCCACCCTAACAATCTCTAATACATCCTCAAGCGTTAACGGTTCAAAGTAAAGTCGATCAGAAGTATCAAAGTCAGTGGATACCGTTTCAGGATTACAATTGACCATGATCGTTTCAAATCCAGACTCACGTAGTGCAAGAGAGGCATGCACACAGCAGTAATCGAACTCAATCCCTTGCCCAATACGATTTGGGCCACCACCTAAAATCATGATTTTCTGATTGTCGCTTGGGCTTGCTTCGCACTCCTCTTCATAACTGGAATAGAGATA
>CANRON010000125.1 GCA_947632245.1 uncultured Ignatzschineria sp.
AACCGCCTCACAAATCCCGGCTTTAATGCTGCTCTTTCGATTAAATACGAGTTTTAATCTCTCGTAAAAAGTCGATAAAAAGGAGGGGTTTGCCTCTCCTATCTCTTCTCAGCCCTATGCATATTTGCATAGGGCTTTTTTATGTATAGCGGTTTTAAAGACTCAAAACCGCCCTTAAATAATCGTGCAATTATTACACAAGAATACCATTTCCTTCTCATAGTATTTCCCATCTAATTAGGACTAAAAGAGTACTGATTACCGATACTTGCCCTAAATACCTGCGTTAACACGCTTGGGTGAATTCAAAATATATAGTTGACAATCAAACCCTATTAGCAATATGATTCAAATAAGAATTTATATCAATTGCATTAAGCAATCATAATCATTAGATACAGATAAACACTTGAGAACTTTTATTCATGCCTAAGCGTACCCTAATTTCCCTTTGCATTTCATCCCTCTTATTGACCTCACTCGCACATGCCGATACGCCTACTTGGGTTGTAGACAACACCAAGAATGCAGAAGGGATCGTCACGCCATCCTCTGAAAAAGACCCTTTAACGGTAACATTGAGTAAAGTTGTTGTCAGTGGCGTTTTAAAAGAAGATTTAGAAATCGCTGAAAGTGCGGCATCTATTGCGCATTTTGGCGCGCAAGAAGTGGATCGTATGAATGCAACATCTCTAGCGGATCTACTCGTTTATGAGCCAGGTGTAACGGTTGATCAGAGTAAATCAGGCGGACTACAGGATATACGCATTAGAGGAATGGGCAGTGATCGCGTTATGATTGCTGTAGATGGCGCTCCCCTTCCTATTTCATATAGCTTTGGGAGCTACTTATCTACCAACAAAAACTACTTTGATATCGACGCCATGAAAAGTATCGACATCATCAAAGGTCCTATGTCCACTCTCTACGGTGGGAGCGCCTTAGCAGGCGGTTTATTTATGCAGACAAAAGATCCTAGCGACTACTTTAAAGATGGAAAACGTATTGGCGGAGATTTGAAAGTAGGCTATCGCTCAGCTTCTAACGAAGCCCAAGTTTCGGGAACGATCGCAGGTCAATTGACTGACAAACTTTCAGTTTTTGTTCGCGGAACCTATACGGACGGTCATGAACGTAGAAACTTTAATGGCAAAGCTTCATCAGAGTCGCTCCTAGGCCCTAAGCGCACACACCCGAATCAATCAGATTCAGATAGAACTAACATAATGACGAAAGTTGTCTTCAATCCCAATGAGGACAATCGTTTTAGCCTTACCTATGAAGATTTTAAAGAGACTGTGAATACAGACCCGCTTGCCCTTTTCAATGCAACGACAATGGCAACAACCTATGTAGATCTTCATACAAAGGATATTAATAAACGCCAACAACTCACCGTTCGTCATGATTTCAACCATGAAAATATTCTTTTTGATCGAGGGTTCTGGCAAGGTTACTATCAAAATAGTAAGGCTGAACAGTGGGGAACAGAAACTCGTAAATCTCGAACAAATGCGCTTTCTTACAGAACTCGTTATGGAAGCTTTAATAATAAAAGCTATGGTTTTGGTGCCGAGTTTACCAAAGGCATCGCTCAAAATGATTCTATTTTCCATAACCTCACCTATGGTATGAACTATCGAGATAGTAAAGTTTCAACGCTTCGTAATGGGAACACAATCTCTCTGAGCACTGGCCAATCGATTGAGACAGAAAAATTTCCGAACAAAAGCTTCCCTGATTCTAAAATTCGTGAATTAGGCGTGTTCTTGCAAGATAGAATAAGTCTATTTGAAGGGCAATTCGAGGTTATTGCCGGCATACGTTATGATCACTATAAGTTAACACCTAAACATGGTACAGCTTTTGAAACTGCCAATAATGGGGTTTTACCTCCTTCTTCGGTCAGTAAAAGCCAATTCTCAAAACGTCTAGCCCTTCTTTGGCATCCAACCGAAAATAACACTATCTTCCTTAATTACTCAGAAGGATTTAGAGCCTCTACTTTTAGTGCCATAAACGTGGGTTTTAGTAATCCTGCGCATGGTTATACAAGTCGCTCGAACCCTAATCTTAAACCAGAATCAAGTAAATCTTTAGAGCTCGGCTGGAACTATATTGATGATCAAAAATCTTTTGCGCTCACCGGCTTTTATACGAAATATAATAACTTCATCGAAGAGTTGAATATGGTAGGAAGAGAGCCTGGAACAGGCTATATGATCTATCAAGCCGTGAACTTAGATAAAAGTTACATTTATGGCATTGAAGCAAAAGCCCAAATGGATCTATTTACGATTCAAAATGGTAGTGGCGTCATTGGTTTGAATGCCAGTCTTGCTTATGCCAAGGGTAAAGAAAAGGGTACGGATAGACCCATTAATAGTGTTGAGCCATTAACAGCTATTATCGGTCTTGACTACACATACCTCGATCAACTCTATTTAAGCGCAAGAGTAAAAGCCGTCCAAGCTAAAAAAGAGGCAGATATTTATAACTCAGCTTCCTCTAAGATTGGCCGCTCCCCAGGTTATGCAACCATAGATCTCATTGCAGAGTACAAACCGAAACGTGATATTACGATTAATGCCGGTCTTTATAATATTTTAGATAAAAAATATTGGACATGGAGTGAAAGAATGAGCGCCTCATCTCCTGAAGCCATTGCGCGTGCTTCTAGTCCCGGCTTTAATGCAGCGCTCTCTATTAAGTATGAATTTTAGCAATACCCAGTCCTAACGGCGATCTCTTCTTCAGTAAAACGGCGCCCTCCAAAGTCGTTTTACTGAGGGAGATTTCTCTTTTACCTTCAAAACACAAGCTTCATCGCATTATCTGTACTCAAAAATTCACGACTTTTTCGATTCATACAAGCTTTCAGAGAAAAGCCATCACAATAAATGATTCTGCAGAATAAGGAATATCCTATGGTTCGTACACTTATCACACCCATTTTTATGGCCGCTCTCTCGATATTGGCAATGCCTGCATTTTCGGCAAATACAGCTGAAAAGAGTGATCAACCACTGCGGATTGTCTCGGCATCTAATCCTTTAACGCAGATTGTATCGCACTTAGATCGCGAGGATTTATTGGTCGGAATCGATAAAACGAGCCACATTAAACCCTCTCTCGAAAAAATTCCGGATATCGGCTATCGAATCCAGCTATCCACAGAGGGGATTCTCTCTTTGAATCCTAATCTTATTATGCTGGCCTATGACTCGGGGCCGATCAATGTCATTGAACAACTGAAAAACTCTGGCGTTGAAATCATCCAATTTCCGGAGCTCAAAGATGTGAAGTCCATCCAAGAAACCGTCACAACCATCGCGGGAAAACTGAATCTTCAAGATGAGGGGAAAGCGTTAAATGATAAAGTCACAAAAGATGCAGATCAACTTCAATCCATGAGTCAAACACGCGCTAATCTCAATGGTTTTTTTGTCTTGCAAGAGGGCAATGGTCAAGGCTCTTTACAAATCTCTGGCGATGAAACCGCCGCCGATAAACTCCTTGAATTACTCAACATCAATAATCTCTTTGCAAAAGACTTTATTAATTATAGAGCTGTTACGCTCGAAAATCAGATTCAAGCGCAACCGAATGTCGTGTTGATTGGTCAAAGAATTGCCTTTGATCCTAAAATTGATGCTAAAGCGGATGAAATTCCGCCCTTTAGATTACGAGAAAACGGTATGAAAGGCTGGCCAGCGGCCTTACAACCTGCCTGCGTCTTTGATGTGAATATGAGTAACTACCTTGTCTATGGCGTTCATATCTTTGAAGAGAGCCAAAGACTCCTCACAGCGATCCATGAATGTATGGCAAATGCCGATCATGCCAAGCCTTAAACAAGGAAAATCATCATGAATACCCATTTTTTTGAACAGTATCATAAACAAATTATCTGTCTCATCCTCGCCGGACTTGCGACTTTGCTCGTGAGCTCCCTTTGGCAAGGTGCGATGGAGATCAATTGGCGTAATGCATTCGATACTTCCTCTATCGAATACTATGTCGTCTGGCAAGTGAGACTTCCCCGCATATTAGCAGCGCTATTAGTCGGCGGCGGTCTTGCAATTTCTGGGGCTGTCATGCAGGGGCTTTTCCGCAATCCCTTGGTCGAGCCCGGCATTATTGGTGTTTCAAGTGGCGCTGCGCTTTTTGCCGCTGCCACAATTGTCCTTGGCACCCATATTGCCC
>CANRON010000126.1 GCA_947632245.1 uncultured Ignatzschineria sp.
CTAATAAAAATAAAAACTTAACTGGTGGCGAAAGAGCTTATTGCCATATAGATGATCTAGGGGATGTTTTTAGACCTGTATCAATGGCGGCTCCTGATAAGCCAGAGAATAGATCTCATCGAGCGTTAAAGCATCCTGAGACTGGAAGATTATGTCCTGTGCCAGAAAAAGGATGGAGATACACAGATTTAGCAATGGATAGGTTACTAGCAGAGAATAAAATTGTTTTTGGTATTGATGAAAATAGTCAGCCCCAGAGAAAATATTTACTAAAAGAAAATCTTTTAGAAGCTGTACCTTCATTAATTTATTATGGAGGAAGTGATCTTAGTGAGGTTACATTTGATACCCCAAAACCTATTTATGTATGCAGAAAGCTAGTAGAAACATCATTGCTAGATGAAGATATTATCCTAGATTTCTTTGCAGGCTCATCAACCACCGCTCATGCCGTTATGCAACTTAATGCCGAAGATGGTGGCAACCGAAAATTCATCATGGTGCAGTTGCCAGAAGAGACGGATGAGAAGTCGGAAGCGTATAAAGCAGGATATAAAAATATTGCTGAGATATCTAAAGAGCGAATTCGTCGTGCTGGGAAACAGATTTTAGAGTCTGATGAAATTCATGAAGATTGGAACCGTGATATTGGTTTTAGAGTTTTGAAAGTGGATGAGTCAAACATGAAAGATGTTTACTATAAACCGCAAGAACTCACGCAGAGCGATATTCTAGAACAGATTGATAATGTAAAAGAAGATGTTACGCCGGAAGATCTTCTGTTCCAAGTCATGCTTGATTGGGGTTTGTCGCTTTCATTGCCAGTACATACGGAAGTGATTGAAGGGAAAACAGTCTATTTTGTAGCAGGCGATGCGCTGATTGCTTGTTTTGATGCCGGCATTACTGAATCGCTTGTGAAAGTGCTTGCTGAACGAGAACCGTTTCGAATCCTTTTTCGTGATAATTACTATGAAAGCAATGATGTCAAAATCAATGCCGAGCAATTAGTGAAGCAGTTATCGCCAAATACTGAATTAAAATCCATCTAGGAGGCGATGATGAAGATAGAGTTTAAAGAGTATCAATATCAGCTTGATGCTGTAAAAGCCGTTGTGGATTGCTTTAAAGGACAGCCATTTTTAAGTGGTTTGCAATATCGAGTTGATCCGGGAATGGTGGAGAAAGGACAAACGACTATTCAACAAGAAAGCGCTGATGATGGATTCCGCAATGCACCATTAAGGCTAACGGATCAAGAAATTCTAGAAAATATTCAAAGCGTTCAGCGAGCGCAGAATCTGAATGTATCGGATAAGCTTGAATCTACACCGCAAGCAAGAGTAAATCTTGATGTGGAGATGGAAACCGGAACGGGTAAAACGTATGTGTATATTCGGACGATTTTTGAGATGAACCGATTATATGGTTGGAATAAGTTCATTATTATGGTGCCGAGCATTGCGATTCGGGAAGGAATTTATAAATCCTTTCAGATGACCCAAACCCACTTTTCACAAGAGTATCAAAAAAGTGCCAAGTTTTTCATCTATAATTCCAGCCAACTTAATGAGGTGGAGTCTTTTTCAACGGATGCCGGCATTAATGTCATGATTATGAATATTCAGGCATTTAATTCTTCGGGAAAAGATAATCGTCGTATTTATGAGGTATTAGATAGCTTTCAATCCCGCCGCCCCATCGATGTTATTAAAGCAAATAATCCGATTTTAATTTTGGATGAACCTCAGAAGATGGAAGGTAAACGAACTTTAGAATCTTTAAAAGAATTTGATGCTTTCGCAATTATCCGGTATTCCGCAACGCATAAAACAGAGAACAATTTAGTGCATCGTTTAGATGCCGTTGATGCTTATAATCAAAAGCTGGTAAAGCGAATCTCGGTTCGAGGAATTACCGTAAATGGTCATGGCGGAACGCATGAATATCTCTTTTTAGAAGGAATTGATATTTCTGCCAAAGCACCGCCAGTTGCTAGAATCTCGATGGAGGTAAAAAACGGATCGGGAATTAAAAGAGTACTTAAAAAGGTGAGTAAAGGCTATAACCTGTATGATCTTTCTGGGCAAATGGAGCAGTATAAAACTGGCTATTTGATTACAGATATTGAAGCAAAAGAGCATTCTGCACATAAAGTCATTTTTGAAAATGGCATTGAGCTTTATGTGGGTGAAGCTGTTGGTGATGTCTCTGAAGATGATATGCGCCGGATTCAAATTCGCGAAACCATTCGGGCACATTTTGAAAAAGAGAAAGCGCTTTTTAAGCGTAATATTAAAGCCTTATCTCTATTCTTCATTGATGAAGTTGTGAAATATCGAGATTATGATCAGGAAGATACAAAAGGGCAATATGCTCGAATGTTTGAAGAAGAATATAAAGCGATTAGAGATGTGATTTTAGCTGAATTACCACTCACAGAAGCAGATGATGCTTACCGTGAATATATAATGAAAACAACCGTAGAATCTGTGCATAAGGGCTATTTCTCTATTGATCGTCAAAATAGACAAGTAGATCCGAAAGGGCGGGGGGAATCTAACGATGCAAGTGATTATGATCTGATCTTGAAGGATAAGGAACGCCTGCTTTCATTAGAAGAGCCTACGCGTTTTATTTTTTCCCATTCAGCACTCCGAGAAGGTTGGGATAATCCTAATGTCTTTACACTTTGTACGTTAAAACATAGTGATAATACGATCTCTCGCCGGCAAGAGATTGGGAGAGGATTACGTATTTCGGTGAATAAGTTTGGTGAGAGACAAGATGATCCTGCTACTGTGCACGATATTAATATCCTAGATGTCATTGCGAATGAATCTTATGAGGATTTTGCTGGCAATCTACAAAAAGAGATGCTTGAAGAGCTTAAAAGTCGACCACGAAAAGCAAGTTCAGAGTTCTTTAAAGATAAAGAGATCGAAGATGAATCTGGAAATAAAACCGTGATTACAGCAGACATGGCGCACGATATTATGTTTTATCTTACGGCTAATGGATATATCAATAAAGATCGTACCGTGAGTGAAAATTATCAAGAAGCTCGAAAAAATCAGGATCTTGCGCCAATAGATGGCGAGCTTTCCGGCAAAGAAGAAGCGATTGCAAAGTTAGTGGATCTAATTTTAGATGCAAATGCGACAAAAAATATGCTAGAAAATGGTCATAAGGCCAGTAAGAATAAAATTCATCAGCACAATCTAGATAGGAAAGAGTTTCAAGCGCTTTGGAGTAAAATTAACCAAAAAGCAATTTATCATGTTTCTCTCAACACCGAAGAGCTCGTGAAGAACAGTATTGTTGCATTAAATAAAAAATTGCGTGTTCGTAAATTAGAATATGTGATTCAAAAGGGCATGCAAAACAAAAAGATTGCTGATAGTGATGTAATGCGAGGAAGCCTGATTCAAGCTGGGAAGAAAGATCGAGAAGCCTATCAACATGAGATTTCATCAAGCGTGAAATATGATCTATTAGGAAAAGTTTCCGGCGATACATACCTGACAAGAGCGACGATTGCTAAGATTCTTTCTAATATTGAAGTACCCGTATTTAGCCAATTTAAAGATAATCCTGAAGACTTTATTACTCAAGCGACAAAGCTTATTAATGAGCAAAAAGCGCGGGTGATTATTAACCAAGTCACTTATGATCCGATTAATGATCATTATGAGACAGATCTTTTTACAGATGCACAGGTGAGAATTCATCATGATAGTGCTATAGGTCCACTTGAAAAACATGTTCTTGAGTATGCAGTTACTGATTCTAAAGTAGAGCGAGCATTTTTAACAGAGCTTGAGAATAATGATGAAGTGGTTGTCTATGCGAAATTACCAAATGGGTTTAAAATCCCAACGCCGGTAGGTGATTATAATCCTGATTGGGCAATTAGCTTTAAAGAAGGCAATGTCAAACATATTTATTTTGTGGCGGAAACAAAAGGGACAACATCAACGATGGAAATTCGGGGCGTGGAAGATGCAAAAATTGAGTGTGCCCGAAGATTCTTTAATTCTATTAATCCTAATGATGAAAGCATTTCTTACGGGGTTGTCAGTAATTATCAGGATATGTTGGATATTTTACGGAAGTAGTTTATTTGGCAGTAATGATTATTAATAAGACTTAATGAAAAATAAAAATAAAAATAAAAATAAAAATAAAA
>CANRON010000127.1 GCA_947632245.1 uncultured Ignatzschineria sp.
TTTCTAAACTCCGATACAGGCAATCCACCTAATCCCCAGTTATCCATCTCAACCTCATCAATCACAACAACGGTTGTTGCGGGGTTTTTCCCCAACACATCCACTAAAACCTGGGTCATACCGGCAATAATCGCTTGTTTTTGCTCAGCTGTTGCGCCTTCTTTAGTAATTTTAACATTAATGTATGGCATCTATTATCCTCTTTTAATGATTGAACGCCTCTCAGTGGGATTATTTAAATATTTTCATAATATAATCAAATAACTATTCCCTTTGAGGACTCATCTCAGTCATCTCGTTTAATTGTAATGATATGAATTTTGGCATTCTAATGTAAGAATTCAATTTTAGAACTCCTTATAAGGTAGCAAAAAACTACTAAAAAAGCCCTAAGAACAATCATAAGCATTCGCTTACTATTTCTTAGAGCCTTTGATTTAACCACCTGACTGATGAAACAATAATGTAAAAGTCAGCCTTTCATCTCATCATTTCAGAGTATTGTACTTTTTTATAAATCTCTTAACTACCGATGACGCCACCATCAATACGCTGAATCACAACGGTTGCTGCACGAGGTCTTCCTGCTGCAGGCCCATCTGGCCATGTTGAAAGTGCGAGTGGCGTATTATGATTTGTCGTACCGCTATCTGGCTCACCCGGATGCTGAATATTAATAAAGAGTGTTTTATTATCTGGCGTAAAGGCAATACCCGTTACTTCACTGCCACTTGGCGCCGTCAAGAAACGCTTAAAGTGCCCATCCGCAGGATCAACCGCGAGCATTTGGTTATTGCCCATGCCTTGGTAAGCATTTTTATTGATCGTGGAAGATGATACATCCGTCTGTACCCATAAAATGCCATTGTGATCAAACTCAAGTCCATCTGGACTACCAAATGCATCACCACTATTTTGTGCTTTTAGATTCGCATCATCTGTTTGATCAGACCCTGCAAGCGCGAGAATATCCCAATCGAACTCGAGCGATGCCACATCAGCATTTGCCTCCTGCCAATGAATAATATGGCCAAAAAGGTTATTATCACGCGGATTTGCGGCATCTTTCCCCGGATACCCTGCTTTACCACGATTACTATTATTGGTCAGTGTGCAGTAAATACTTCCTGGATTCTTAGGATCAGCTGCAATCCATTCTGGTCTATCCATTTTAGTTGCGCCCACAATATCAGCAGCGCCACGGGCATTGATCACGATATCACCCTGATCATTAAAACCGTTCTCGGCGGTTAATCCATTTTGACCAAATACTAGTGGTAACCACTCGCCTTTTCCATTATCGTCAAAACGTGCCACATAGAGCGTTCCATCAGTCAATAGGTCACTATTTTTCTTACCCTTAGCAGGATCATATTTCCCGTTACTGATGAATTTATAGATATATTCAAAGCGCTGATCATCCCCCATGTAAACAGTTACACGCTTATCAGGACCTACGACAAGTTTTGCGCCTTCGTGCTTAAAGCGCCCCAATCCTGTGTGCTTAATTGGTGTTGAGGTAGGATCTTCCGGATCAATCTCCACAATCCAGCCAAAGCGATTCACTTCGTTCGGGTGCTTATTCACATTAAAGCGATCATCGAATTCAACCCAGCGATAAGCGTCATCACTATCTGCAAGACCATAGCGTTTTTCAAGCGCATTGTGCTCACCTTCTGCTTTTACAAAGATATCTGCCCAGTTCTCTTCACACGTTAAATATGTGCCCCATGGCGTT
Organism: uncultured Ignatzschineria sp.; assembly: GCA_947632245.1. Lineage (GTDB taxonomy): Bacteria > Pseudomonadota > Gammaproteobacteria > Cardiobacteriales > Wohlfahrtiimonadaceae > Ignatzschineria. Next base: position 1,739 of record CANRON010000127.1, read on the forward strand.
TCTCCATTAGCACAGTTTTGCATTGTTCCCAATACCTTACTACCCGTAGGATCAGCTTCAGTGATAAATAGTGAATGTCCTTTTGCCGGCCCGGATACTGTCATCGGCGTATGTGGTGTAATACGGCGTGCATATTTTGAAGGGCGAACAACTTCCCATTCGCCTTGCGGATTTTTAGCAACCTCTACAACGGAGATTCCCATCGCATTTTGTGACTTTAAAACTTTCTCTTTTGACCAGTTTTCAACGCCATCTGTAAAGAGTAAACCGTTATCTACATATTCGTGATTCATCGCAAGCAATCCTCGGCGTGAGCGTTCATCTCCCTCGCCGAGAGGAAAGTAAGCCATTCCATCATGATGCATTCCTGCTTGTGCCGCTTGCTCATCTGCTGTATTCGACGCATCTTTTTTAAACTCTGGATTATTCCCTTCTAATCCTACAGGATCTCCCCATTTATAAAATGCGACCGCTTTATAACCTTCCGGCACAATCACAGTATCAAGTGTTGAATAAGGCACAGATTTAAAAGTCACATTGCCGCCTTGCGCTGCTTTCACTACATCTGCAGTTTTCTCATTGGCGAATAGATTTGCCGGAAACATTGCAAACAGCCCTGCGGAAATTCCTAATCCGCCCATTTTAAAGAGGGATCTACGCGAAATTCTCGTCTCCATTACTTCTGAAAATGCGGCATTATTTGTTTGATTGCTGACTTCAAATTCATCACGTTTACGTGTCATGATTGCTCTCCAAAATTAATTCAAAACTATGAATGAGTCCCGCTTTGCTATCGGGTTACTTTATCCTAGAGCACTTCTATGACATGAGGATGACACTTTACCCCCTTCCTTAATGCAGACATTTGATATATCTCTCGCTTTACCCTATTTATTGGGTATTATGATTTATATAAATATTTTTTATTATGGATATATCTCCTATTTTCAAATTAATTTGAAAATTATCGCTCTTTTCACGTGTTGATCTATACAAGCACGAATAGAAAGCTTAAAAAATATTTATTTCAAACCCTATTATAAAGCGCCAAAACCCTCACTATGAGATCGGTTTGCGCACTTCATTTAAGTTTTAAATTTTTATTTTTGGATTTTTATAGGTATAAGCAATCTTCCCTAAACACTTATTTGTAGAGCCATTATATGACAACACTTAATCTTATTGACTCTCTCTCCTCTCATGGGCTGTATGTATGGGACAACTTTCTTAATAAAGATGAAGTGCAAGCCATCAAAGAATGTATCCCTGATACGCTGCAAGATGCGCGCATTGGGCATCTTGGCTCCCTTCAAGATAATAAAAATATCCGTGGTGATCTTACCGTTTGGCTAGACCCTGAAATGGGTGCGCCTATTGCCGAATATATGGCTAAAATGGATGCCATTCGCCTTGAGCTTAACCGTGAATTTTACTTAGGATTACAAGATTTCGAAACGCACTTCTCGCGTTATCCTTCTGGCACATTTTATAAAAAACACACCGATAATCCGCGTAGCCAAAATCGCCGTAAAATCACGAGCGTTTTATATTTAAATGAGGATTGGAAAGAAGGCGATGGCGGTGAACTTGTTGTATATGATAAAGACGATAATATAGTATTAACTTTAGCGCCGCTCGCAGGACGTATCATCTTATTTAAAGCAGATGACTTCCCGCATGAAGTACTGCCAACAATACAGACTCGAGAAAGTATTACAGGATGGTTTTTAACCCAAAAATAACAATATAATTTCGCAGTAAACAGACAAAAAAGCGCCGCTTTCCATGAAAGCAGCGCTTTTATTTTATCGGTCAACAGATAGATTCAAAAATACTATTTACAGCGATGAAGCACATCAACAATCTTCTTGTCATCACTATCTGCGCGAGCATAGGTACTATCAATCGCTTTATAGATCTCAACTACGAAATGATTACCACTGGTAATACGTGCACCTTTCCCATCAAGAGAAGTTTCTTGCGTAGGATAATTCTTAAGTCCACTGCGTACACACGCTGAATAACTATCAAAATGCTTATCAGATACAAGCTCAGTATCATGACTATTTTCTTTCTTATAGTCCGCATAGCTGACACTGCTCTTCTCTTTTGTCGTCGCACAACCTGCTAAAATAACCGCACTGAGTGCACTCACGATTAAAATTTTCTTCATGACTTAAACCTTTATCAAAATGTATCGTTTAATTTTTAATGTGTTACTGACATTCATCCATTTATTTGTAAGTAACTAAAGCGCTAATACTTCAAAAGGATATTCTTATCTCGAATATCCTTTTTACTTTTTATATCGTTCTCAATTACGCACGTGTTTTTTATACTTTCTTTTACGTTTGCTTTTGATGTTTACTTTTACAATACAATTAGCCTAACCCAAAATAGGATAACTTGATATATCTTGCCTTAATTTTATTA
>CANRON010000128.1 GCA_947632245.1 uncultured Ignatzschineria sp.
CTCAAACAAAAGATAGTTATCAATTTTTGTCTAGAATAGATTAGAATAGCCTCTTTAAATTATGTTTAGAACTAATTTCGAGGTCGTGCATGGATTGGCAGCAGGTTATCTTCCAGTTTTTAGGTGGTTTAGGTTTATTTCTTTTCGCTATAAAATATATGGGAGATGGGTTACAAAAGTCGGCTGGTAATCGCCTCCGTACTATATTAGATCGATTCACAACAAATCCTTTCATGGGTATTCTGGCGGGTATTTTTGTGACTGTCTTGATTCAATCAAGCTCGGGTACTACTGTTATCACGGTTGGGCTTGTAAGCGCCGGCTTGATGACTCTCCGCCAAGCGATTGGTGTGATTATGGGTGCAAATATTGGGACAACGGTTACGGCATTTATTATCGGTATTGATATTGGCGAATATGCTTACCCTATTTTGTTACTTGGTGCTGTGATGCTATTTTTCTTTAAGTCGGTAAGAGTGCAAAATGTCGGGCAAATCTTCTTTGGATTTGGGGGCTTATTTATCGGGCTTGATCTCATGAGTAGTGGGTTATCGCCACTACGTGAATTACCCCTTTTTACAACACTGATCTTAGAGATGAGCCATAGCCCTATATTAAGCGTTGTTGTGGGAACGGTTTTTACATTAATCGTACAATCTTCAAGTGCCACGATCGGAATTCTGCAAGGCTTATATGCCGAGAATCTCATCTCTTTAGAAGCGGCATTGCCGGTTTTATTCGGGGATAATATCGGAACCACAATTACGGCTGTACTGGCAGCAATTGGGGCCAGCATTGTGGCAAAACGCGCTGCTGCGATCCATGTATTGTTTAACGTAGCAGGTGCAATTATCTTTATGGTTTTCTTGGGGCTCTTTACGCAATTTATTGTCTGGGTCACCACGCAGTTATATTTAGAACCCAAAATGCAGATCGCTTTTGCACACGGAACCTTTAATATTGTTAATACGCTTCTCCAATTACCATTTATTGGTGCTTGGGCATTTTTAGTGACGAAACTATTGCCGGAAAGAGAGAAGAAGACAGAAAAAATCGCCCTCTATTTAGATGAGACGATTATTGAAAAGTCTCCCTCTATTGCGATAGGTCAGGCAAAAAAAGAAGTTATTCACATGGGATATATGAGTTTAGATGGTTTGAAATCCTCTCTCTCCTATCTTAAATCGAATAATCCTGAAGATGCTGCCTTTACCATGATGCTCGAAAAAAACATCAATACTCTGGATGAAGAGATTACGAAGTATCTTGTAAAGATATTCCCGTATTCTATTACGCCAGATGATTCTAATGAATTGCAATCTCTCTTAAATTTAGTGTGTGATATTGAGCGTATCGGAGATCACTCAGAGAATATTATTGATCAGATCAACTATATGATTGAGCGTAATATTGTCCTGAGTGATTATGCGAAAAATGAAGTGTACGAGATGTTTGATTTAACGATTCGTTCTGTGACTTTATCGATTGAAGCGCTTGAAAAGAGAGACCTTTCAAAAGCACGCCGTGTTTACGAATTAGAAGAGCAGATTGATGAAATGGAGCGCCATCTTAGAAAGCAACATATTCATCGTTTAAATCATGGTGAATGCACCCCGAAATCAGGTTTAACATATACAGACTTACTCTCGAACTTAGAGCGTATTGGGGATCATGCACACAATATTGCCGAAATGCAGGTTGATAACAAGGTGAAGCGTTAATCACCACTAGCACTTGATGAAGTCACATAGATGGTAATGATTGATATGTATCTTTGTAATAAAGTGAAGACTTGATAGTTTTACAGTTTTACTGTCCTCACAGATTGAAAAGCCTTTAGTTATATAACACTAAAGGCTTTTTTGCTCTTTTTATAATATGCAGCTATGAGTAGACAGGCATTATGTGTTTTTTAATGCCGGCAATTTGATAATTCTATAGACAATGATGATTGCAATGAAGGGGGCTATTGCGAAGATTGCAAAGAGCCAGTTAGAGGCAAGTTGCGCGCCGATGATTCCACCAACATTGACAATCCCCGCTTGATTGACGACTAATCCGGACAATGCAGCCGCTAATGCTGTTGCATATAGTTGAACTGTGGTTACAGAAGAGGAGGTGAGAGCTTCCTCTCCTTTAGGTGCTGAGATAAAAATGAGATTTAAAAGGTGTGGCCAGATTAAACCGATTCCAAAACCAACACCTAGGAGTGCAAATCCATAGGTGATCAATAGCGCGAAATCACCGTTAGAGGGAAGAGAAAAAGTAAGTGCGAGGGTAATGAGTGAAATAGTGACGATCATGGGGGCTATCTGCATTAAAATCCGGCGGGATTTATCTGTTTGTGCGGCGCTTGGAATAGCGGAGAGAGTCCAGCCAGCAGCCATTATTGCGGTCATATAGCCGGCTGTTAGCGGCTGCATGTTATGAATGATCTGTAAAAAGTAAGGTACATAGATTTCAGTTGTGATGCCAAAGGTTAAAAGAAGCATGACGAAATAGGCTTTACCAAGTGGGGTCGATAGACTATACGCACCTGTAGGTAAAAGCTTATGCTGAGATCGAAGATCAGTAATGATCATTACAATTAAGAGTAATAATCCAATCCCTAGGCAAGTGAGTGTCCAGCTGAGAGAATCTTTTAAGCTCGAAAGTGAAATAAACGTCACAGATAATACGATCAGTGAAAGCGCCATTATTGGGAGTTTAGTTGTTTCTTTACTCTCCATTTTAGAGCTACTATGGGAAGGCTTTCCGGAAATTTGGTTTGAAACGACAATCGCCAGCAAGGCAATAATCGGAAGAAGTGACCAAAATGCCCAGCGCCAATGACCACTTTGCGCAAAGATGCCACCGATCGCAGGACCAAGTAGCGTTGCAATACCCCACATGCCAGAAACAAGCGCTGTTGCGCGGGTCCATAAGCGAGGTTCAAATACGATGCGAATTAAACTATAACCGAGTGCAAAGAGCATACCGCCGCCAAGTCCTTGTAGCGCACGTCCAATGAGTAAAAACCACATTGAAAAAGCAAGCGCGCACCAAATAGAACCGATTAAAAATAGTAGTAGCGCCGAAAGATAGGCGACTTTCGGGCCGAATTTCGACATCATTTTGCTGGTAATTGCCGAGCCAATAATGGAGCTGACGATGAATATTGTGGTATTCCAAGAGAAGTAGGCAAGTCCCCCAATATCCTTGACGATGTTCGGGAGGATTGTAGTCACAATATACATATTGATGGCATATAAAATAACGCCACCGACTAAAGTAAAGGAACGTAGGGCGTTTCCACCCAAGAAGAGTTCTCCCCACGTAGCTGTGAGGTTGTTTTGAGAGGAGGATATGCTAGACATTTTATGGCTTCCTGTTATTATCCAAGTATTGAATTGGATAATACTCTACATCATGAATAACACAAGTAAAAAGTTGGATAACTCACTATCGAGTGCGTTAAAAAAAGTGTTGATCTGCATTAAAAAGCATGCCCCGATCGGTACAAGCGAGCTTGCGGAACATTTAGAAATAAGTGGGGAAGCCGCACGTCAACACGTGAATAAATTACTTCAAATGAAGTTAATTGCCGGGAGAGAAGATCTCGCGCCCCAAGTGGGTAGACCTAAGCAAAAGTGGATTGTGACAGAAAAGGGGAATCATTATTTCCCAGATAGTCACGCACAGCTGACGATTCAATTGATAGACTCGGTGAAGAGCATCTTTGGTGAAGAGGGGCTGAGTAAACTTATTAATGAAAGAGAAGCGCAGGTTTTAGCATATTACCGGCAATATTGTGATGGAGAAACGGTATTCGAGAAGTTAACGCAGCTGACTGAGCTCCGTTTAAAAGAGGGATATATGGCGCATCTTGCAAAAGATGGCGCGGATTATATTTTAACGGAGGAGCATTGCCCGATCTGCGCAGCGGCCACTATTTGTCAGAAATTTTGCCGCTCTGAATTGCAGCTATTTCAAACGATTTTAGGTCCTAACGTCACAATAACACGAGAGCAATATTTGCTAGAAGAAGGGCAACGATGTGTGTATCGGATACAGCATCAAAAATAATGATAGCTCATTGGATTGAACGAGAAAAAGAAGGGGATTATGACTCAAGATCATTGTAAAGATGGAATCTGTGAAGTACCTGTTTGGGAAAGTGCTGAAT
>CANRON010000129.1 GCA_947632245.1 uncultured Ignatzschineria sp.
TAAATAGTTTTTAAATAGAGACTCTTTTCATTACAAAGAAATAAAAAAGCGTATTATAAGGTCAACCATACCCCATAGTTACGCTTTTTAAGCTTTAAATCTATATTTTAAACTTTAAAGCACCTTATTACTTAGCAATTGCCTTTTGAACATCATCAATCATTTGATTCGTTGATTTGTAACCACCGCCTGACAGGTACCACACGTTTGGATCGAGGTAGATGATTTTGCCATTTTTATAAGCATTTGTATTTTTCACAAGCTCATTTTCAACAACTTCTTTCGCACCTGAATTGCCGTTGCCTGCAATTACTGCGCTGCGGTCTACCACGAAAATAAAGTCCGGATTTAAATCCATAACATATTCAAATGATGCTGTTTGACCATGACGAGATTGCGCAATGGTCGAATCTGCGGGCTTTACGCCTAACACATCATGAATCACACCAAAGCGAGAACCAGGACCATAAACACTAATTTTTCCATCATTAACCAACATTACAAGCGCTGTTTCATCCATTTTCGCCGTTTGTTCACGCACTTTTGCAACTTTGTCATTGAGCTCTTTCACTTCTTTTTCAACTTCACTCTCTTGACCAAAGATCTCGCCTAAAGTTTTAATATTAGACGTTGCTGACTCTAAATAGTTCGCCTCATCTAAAGCAAGATTCACAGTAGGTGCAATTTCCGCAAACTGATCATAAAGCGCTGCTTGGCGTAAAGAGATAATAATTAAGTCAGGTTTTGCCGCATGAATCGCCTCAAAATTTGGCTCTTTTAATGTACCAAAATTTTGATATTTATCAGACTCATACTTTGTCAAATAGCTTGGCATATTCGCTTTTGGAATCCCAATAACGTCTACATCTAAGGTCTCAAGCGTATCGAGCATCCCAAAGTCAAATGTAATCACTTTTTCCGGCTTGAAAGGTACAACTGTTTCGCCAGAGGCATGTTTAATCGTCACAGTTTTAGCAGCGGCGGGTGCCTGCGTTGTTTCTACCGATTGGGTTGTTTCAGCAGGTGTAGTTGCCGCAGCAACTGTTTCTTTCGCCTTCTCTTCTCCACAAGCCGCTAGAACCAATGCTAATGCTGATGCAATGACAACTCTTTTAAATGCTTTTGACTTCATTTTGACTCCTAAATTTCATTAAAAATTACTGAATATTTTGTTACATCTTTCAAGCCATCAACCGAAATTCATATGATCTATATAAATTACGAATGCGCTCTATATTACTGTTTACTGCTACTTTACCGGAAAGTAAAAGAATCAGTTGAGACCTATACTCTAACTCAAGTGAGAATCATTTACACTAATATTCTTTCAAAAAAGGGTTTCCCCTTTATTATTACAGCTTGAAAGTTTTATAAGATCATGAAAAATAAACACATATTCTTTGATCATTGATCATCTGAATCGGAATTTCCATATCATATATCTCTCTTAAGATATCTGTATTGATAATTTTTTCGGTCGCCCCTTCATGCATCAACCCCCCATTTTTAAGCGAAATGATGTGATCCGAATAACAAGATGCAAAATTAATATCATGAATTACGATCACGATCGTCTTATTTTTTTCAGCGACAAGCTTACGCAGCACCTGCATAATTTCAACAGAGTGTTTCATATCTAAGTTATTCAGTGGCTCATCTAAGAAGATAATCTCTGTATTTTGCGCGACAACCATCGCTATAAATGCACATTGTCGCTGACCGCCGCTGAGTTCAGAGACATACTTATGCTGCATCTCTGTTAAGCCCATATACTCAATGGCTTCATCAATAAACGCATGATCTTCAGCTTGCAATCGGCCTTTACTATGCGGGAAGCGACCAAAAGCGACCAACTCACGTACCGTGATACGCAAATTTAAGTTATTCGCTTGCTTTAAGATTGAAATTTTTCGGGCAAGCTCATCTGTCTTCCAGTCCTCAATCTTGCGATCATCAATCGTGATTGTCCCGGTATCATGCTCAAAAAGACGACTCATCATGCCTAATAATGTACTTTTTCCTGCCCCATTAGGGCCGATTAAAGATGTAACCTTATTTTTAGGGATTTTTATCGATACATTATCAACAACTTTTCGTTGTCCAAATAATTTAGAGACATTTTCTACTATAACCATTATTTGCTCCCCCTTAAAAGTAAGTACATAAAGTAAAGACCCCCAATAAAGTTAATAATTACACTGAGCGTTGTCGAAAAAGTAAAGACCCGCTCTACCAACATCTGTCCAAACGCCAAGGCAATAATACTCACTAACACTGTACCAACAAGTAGGACAGAATGTCGGTAAGTCCTTAAAATCTCATAACCTAAGTTTGCAACAAGTAGCCCTAAAAATGTAATCGGACCGATTAAAGCGGTTGAAACCGCCGTTAAAACTGAGACAACAATCAACGTAATCATTACTATTTTTTGATACGAAATACCTAAATTTACAGCCTGGTCACGACCTAGCGATAAAACATCCAGATACTTTACAAGTGGCATATAAGCGACAATTGTAATACCAATAATACCTGTCGCCCACCATAGAAGTTTGACTTGAACGTTATTAAAGCTTGCGAACATCTTATCTTGGACAAGCAAGAACTCATTAGGATCAATCAAGACTTGCATAAAGGTTGAAAGACTTTGAAATAAGGCGCCTAGTACAATTCCCACCAGTAATAAAAAGAATACAGAGCGGCCATCTTTCCCAAGCAACATCTTAAAAAGCAACATTGAGAACGCAACTAAGACAACAACCGATAACAAAAATAACCACTCGTTACTGATCATTGCGAAGTTCTTACTGCCTAAGAAATAGACTAATAATGTTTGTACTAGTAGATAAAGAGAATCTAACCCCATAATGCTCGGCGTTAAAATTCGGTTATGTGTGACAGTTTGGAAAATCACCGTTGAAAATGCAATTGCAGAACCTGCGACAATCATGGCGCCGACTTTATAACCTCTACGCGGTAGGACATAATCCCAGTTTACCCCTAATTGATAAAACAGGAAAAGCGATATACTTAACGCCGCCAAAACCGTCAGTATCATTAATTTTAAACGAATACTCATGCTCTGCCCGCCTTCTTAAATAGAAGCCAGATAAATAAAACGCTACCTACAATACCGATCGTCACACTAATGGGGATCTCATACGGATAGATAACAATACGCCCTAAGATATCACACACAAGCACGATAATAGCACCTAATAATGCTGTATATGGCAGTGTGCTACGGATATTATCCCCTTTATAAATTGAGATAATATTCGGAACGATCAAACCCAAAAAAGGAATCATTCCGACCGTTAAAATAACAGAAGCGGTCGTCATTGCCACAATCGCTAACCCTATATTAAGAACTTGCTGATATTTCAGACCAAGATTTTTCGAAAAATCCTCTCCAAGTCCGGCAATTGAAAATTGATGCGCATAAAGATACGCAACAATCATAAGGGGGATAGAGATATAAATGAGCTCATATCTCCCTGACATCACCATCGAGAAATCGCCTAACAACCACGATGATAAATTCTGAATAAGGTCATGTTTATAAGCAATGAAAGTCGAGATAGAACCAATGATACCGCCAAACATAAGCCCGATCAGCGGGACGAAAATCACATCTTTGTAACGAATTCGATTAAGAATCTTCATAAATATAAAGGTTCCTAAGAGTGCAAATAGAAATGCCAACCCCATTTTTAAAAGCGGTGAAGCACCTGCAAACAGTAAAATCGCCACTAAAATTCCGAGCCTTGCTGATTCCATTGTGCCAGCAGTTGTTGGGGAGACAAATGGATTTTGGCTTATTTTTTGCATGATTAAGCCACTAATAGAAAGACTTGCGCCCGCAATTAATATTGTGATGAGTCTTGGGATGCGACTAATTAAAATTGTCTGCTTCTGTGCATCCGTCAAACTAAAAAGGTCATTCACAGATATATTAATAACCCCCACAAATAGGGAGATTACAGATAATACAATGAGAATGAGAACCCAGTACTGTATTCTCATAGGTTAACAACTCGTCCTTACAAATGAAATAACAACTCGAATGATAATGATTGTTATTTTACATTATATTTATAGTTTTCATAGGAGAATTAAGTATTTTAAATGAGTTTGCTCAACATTTAGCTACTTATTTAG
>CANRON010000130.1 GCA_947632245.1 uncultured Ignatzschineria sp.
CATTCATCTGGCATTCTTTTCAGCCCTAAAATCCTTAGTCTACAAAGCTTCCTTATTCACTCAAATTACAGCTGATATTAATTTTCTATATCCATTACAATAGAGACATCATCAGTTATTTTCTCCATAGGATCGTTATGAATATCGTCATTCTCTTCTCACCCAATTCACCAGAGCTCGCGGAAGAGTTTTTTGCCCGGGATCGTAATATTCCTGAGATCATCGAAACCGACTATGATATCTCTCCCCTTATTTACGATAATAAGGCGGTGACTATCGATGCAAATAATTGGGATTTCCTATTTCTCAATATCGCTTACTGCTTTAAAGCAGATTTCCAGAAACGATTAAAAACGCTCTCACAATCAAAGCCGCTTTATATGTTTGCTATTAACGGTACAGCAGATGGTTTATGGTTCGAATTTTATGAAAATGGTGTACTCAAGCGTCAGTGGATTTCTGTTGAGTTTGATGTACAAGGCAATATTGGCGAGTATCTCAAAGAAGAGAAGATCCTTGGCTATCCCTTCATCGATGAAGCCTACGAAGATGTCGGTGAAGAGATGTTTTACACCCTTATTCAAGAGATCTCAGGATTTGATGTAACCACGTTAATTGAAGAGTAAAACTCTCTGAAACACAAAAAAGTCGCCAAATAATTAATTATTTAGCGACTTTTTACTAATAGATCTTACTGATGCAACTGAATCTTAATAATCCGCGATCTCTCAATCACGATTTCAAGAATGTGGATTAGTTACGATCCATTGCATTCAAATCTTCATATGCAACTAATACACGATCAACAAGACTTACTTGACCTTTACGTAACCATGCACGTGGGTCGTAGTATGATTTGTTAGGACCAAATGGGTCTTTAGGATTACCTAATTGGCTTTGAAGGAAACCTTCGTTCTCTTTATAGTAATTAAGAACACCTTCCCATGTTGCCCACTGTGTATCTGTATCAATGTTCATTTTAATCACGCCATAGCTGATTGCTTCACGGATATCTTCTAAACTTGAACCTGAACCACCATGGAATACGAAATCAAGCGACTCTTCTGGAAGATTGTATTTCTCAGAAACATACTTTTGTGAATTATCCAAAATAATTGGTTTTAATTCAACGTTACCTGGCTTATAAACGCCATGAACGTTACCAAATGATGCAGCAATCGTGAAACGTGGGCTGACTTTGCTGAGTTCTTCATACGCATAAGCGACGTGCTCAGGCTGTGTGTAGAGAAGCGCGTTATCGACTGATGTATTATCCACACCATCTTCTTCACCACCAGTAATACCCAGCTCGATTTCAAGCGTCATTCCCATCTTATCAAGACGTTTTAAGTATTCTGCACATGTGCCGATATTATCTTCTAAAGACTCTTCAGAAAGATCGATCATATGGGATGAGAAAAGCGGTTTACCCGTTTCTGCAAAGAATGCTTCGCCCGCATCTAATAGTCCATCAATCCAAGGAAGGAGCTTACGTGCAGCATGGTCAGTATGTAAAATAACAGGAACGCCATAAGCTTCTGCCATTAAATGAACATGTTTTGCACCGGCAACTGCACCTAAAATAGCGGCTTCATGCCCTGGTAATTTTAAACCACGACCGGCATAGAACTGTGCGCCACCGTTAGAGAACTGAATAATTACGGGTGAGTTTGCTTTTGCAGCGGCTTCTAATACACCGTTGATAGATTCAGTATTCACAACGTTAATTGCGGGCAATGCAAATTGATTCTCTTTCGCAATCGCAAACACTTTTTGCACATCATCACCAAATAAAACACCTGGTTTTACAACATCAAGAATCTTCGACATACTACATATCTCCTACAAGAATTTTTAACAGCTCTATTCTACCGTGTATAAACCTGTAAATCTAGCAAGGATTATGCGGAATAGATCTCTATTAGAACAATAAAACTACAAACTTAAAATACCCCAAAATAAAACCGGCAATCTATCAGTGCAGATTGCCGGCTTAAATACTGTTTTTACACGCTCATTAAAAGGGATCATCAAGGCTACCGCCTCAGGTTCAAGTCCTTATCAGGGTTGTTTATTGCGCTAATAATCCATCCTTAATAAAGAGCGCTTTTAAATTCGCGAGCGCCTGTTCAGTGCGATCATTCTCTACGATTAAGCCAAAGCGTACATATCCTTCCCCGCCCTCACCAAAACCGATACCGGGTGCAACAGCGACAGAAGCCTCTTTAATGAGTTTTTCTGCAAATTTCATCGACCCCATATCTTGATACGCTTCTGGAATTTTTGCCCAGAGGAACATCGAGGCTTTCGGTTTTTTCACATTCCAACCAATTTGTGATAATCCCTCACACAATACATTTCGGCGCTCTTGATAACGTAGTCGAATCTCTTCCACACAATCTTCAGGTCCATTGAGTGCTGCAACCGCCGCATGCTGAATTGGTGCGAAAGAACCATAATCTAAATAGGATTTCATTTTCGTTAACGCCGCAATTAACACCGGATTACCGACCATAAACCCAACTCTCCAGCCTGCCATATTATAGCTTTTTGAAAGCGTATAGGCTTCTACTGCAATCTCTTTTGCACCCGGTACTTCTAAAATAGACGGCGCTTTATAGCCATCAAATGATAAATCCGCATAGGCTAAATCATGGACAATCCAAATACCATTATCTTTCGCGAGTTTTACGATACGTTCAAAAAATGCTAAATCCACACACTCTGACGTCGGGTTTGAAGGATAGTTTAAAAAGAGCATTTTGGGCTTCGGATTAGACGTTTCGATGGCTTGGCGTAAATTTGCTTCGAAATCATCTTCAGGCCCCGCCGGAACATTCAATACTGTAGCGCCGGCAATAATCGGGCCGTAAGGGTGAATCGGATAAGCAGGATCGGGAGCGAGAATAACATCGCCTTTATCGAGCACAGCAAGCGTGAGATCCGCTAACCCCTCTTTAGAACCAATCGTATAGATCGCTTCCGTTTCGGGATCAAGATCCACATTATATTTGCGCTTATACCAAGCACAAATTGCCTCTCGCACTGGTGCAATCCCTTTAGAGGCCGAATAGCGATGATTAGCGCCTTCTTGGGCAGCTTCTACCAAGGCTTCCACAATATGCGGCGGCGTTGGCTGATCGGGATTCCCCATCCCAAAATCAATCACATCTTGACCCTTCGCCGCGGCTTCGGCTTTTAGCTTGTCAATGACGCTAAAAACATAAGGGGGAAGAAGATCAAGACGTTTGAAGTCTGTAGAAGGCTGCTTTGACATACGGTTCCTCATTTGCTCAAATTTTATTGTTATGGATATTGGTGTGGATACTTATAAAAAATGACTTCAGCAGAAGCCATTTTTTATACATTGATACTACTTTTGATTCACGCTGTGTAATTATTGTAAAGAGATACTCCCGATGAAATCTATCATTGACGGCGCTGTCTTTACGAACATTTTCCTAGAATACTCTCATTCAAAAATAACAGGTCTATCAATTAAGCCTATTTGATTTGAATTTATCCCCTAAAGCACCGGCATTATTATATCTTAGAATTCACAAGGACTGAATAATCCCTATACTTCGAAATTACTAATGATTGCAGCTATTGTCAATGCCCTACAAAAGACAATTTATTTTACAAATAAAGCCCCCCCACCTTTTTATATTATAGAGCCCATTTTTAGCCCCTTTACAGAGATCTGACGGAAAGCTTAATAAAATAAATAAACTCAGAAAAAAGAGCGGAAATGCGGTATAATATTCGCCTAGAAAATAGACAACCTTAACAGATGGTTTAATCGCTATGATTAGACAGCTTAAATGAAGAAGAGAAAATGATAGATAAATTAAGAAACATTGCCATCATCGCTCACGTTGACCACGGTAAAACAACCTTGGTTGACCAATTATTGAAAAGCTCAGGCACATTCGATGCTCGAGAAGAGATTGCAGATCGCGTAATGGATTCAGACCAACTCGAGAAAGAGCGTGGTATTACGATCCTTTCTAAAAATACTGCAATTAATTGGAAAGATTACCGTATCAACATCGTAGACACACCAGGACATGCTGACTTTGGTGGTGAAGTTGAACGTGTACTTTCAATGGTGGACTCTGTTCTTCTTCTTGTTGACTCAGTAGAAGGCCC
>CANRON010000131.1 GCA_947632245.1 uncultured Ignatzschineria sp.
AATACAGATATGGTTTACGGCGACGCTCAGAAAACATTAAATGAGATGATCACAACGCTTAAGTCTTTGTAATCAAAAACTATAAATATTTCTGAGGGAATCTGATCAATTCAGCTAAAAGCGCCTCAGCAGTACAGATGTAATCTTGGCTTTAGCTTCACGTACAAAAGCGCTAATATTTAGTTATTAGCGCTTTTTTATCGCCTTCACTGACTCGGATACTCGGCCCTAAGGGAAAACTTCAATGAATAATGCTCAGCCTACCATCAAGACGCTCGCCCTTTTTGCGGGCAAAACTCGTGAATATCCAGATCATGAGCCAAGTGCTATTGCGAAACAATCCTTAACGGCGAGCACTCGACTCACAAATTTAGGTTTTGCTAGCGATGAGCAATATGAAAAGCGCTTTCATGGCGGAATTGACCGCGCGCTTTGCCACTATCCTTATGAACATTATGAATACTGGCAAACAAAATACCCGCAATCTGCGCCGCTTTTCATCGCACCGGCATTTGGTGAGAACATCTCCACAACAGGGCTTACTGAAGAGAATGCCTTTATGGGCGATATCTATCAATTAGGCGAGGCAATTATCCAAATCACGCAGCCGAGATCCCCTTGTTATAAATTAAACTTTCACCTCAATGTGCCCGACTTTTCTGCCCAAATGCAGGCCTCTACATGCTGCGGCTGGCTCTACCGAGTCATCAAAGAGGGTGATGTTTCTCCGCATTCACAACTGAAGTTATTAACAAGACCGGGAAATATCAGCGTAAAAGAAGCCTTAAACATCGCATTTAATGAGCCTTTTGATATTGACCGCACAATTGTTCTCATGTCATCCCCAGGGTTATCCACAAGCTGGGTGCGGACAATGCAAACGCGATTAATCACGCAAAAAATCGAATCATTCGATCCTCGCTTGTTTAAAACAGTGACACCCAAGTAGTATGGGTACTCACATCAAAAAAGGATATTGAAATATTTCAATATCCTTTTCTATCTAATCTCATGGGGATGCCAAAAACTAGCCGGCAGTTTCATCCCAGTTATGACCGCGACCCACTTCTACAATGAGCGGCACATCGATTTTAACCACATCAGTCATTGCATCTACTAATAACTTCGTCGCAGCTTCCTCTGAGCCGAGTTCTGCCTCAAGGATCAGTTCATCATGCACCTGTAACAGCATTTTTGCTTTAATCTCCGGATTTGCTTGAAGGGAGGCATCTACCTTTAACATCGCGAGCTTAATAATATCCGCGGCCGTTCCTTGCAGCGGTGCATTAATGGCAACACGCTCGGCGCCTGATCTTGCAATAGCATTGCTACTATGGATTCCCGGCAAATAGAGTCGTCGGCCCAATAACGTTTCAACATAGCCTTGCGCTTTGGCTTTCTCTTTCGACTGATCCATATAGTTAAGCACACCGGTATAACGGCTAAAATAGAGACTAATATACTCTTGCGCTTGTGTGCGCGAAATACCGAGTTGCTTGGCTAAGCCAAACGCGCCCATGCCATAGATTAAGCCAAAGTTAATTGCTTTTGCCGCACGGCGTTCTTCCCCTGTCACTTTATCTAGCGGTATCCCAAAAACTTCTGCTGCTGTTGCCGCATGAATATCTTTGCCCTCATTAAAAGCTTTAATCATCGACTCATCTTGTGAGAAGTGCGCCATTAAGCGGAGCTCGACTTGCGAATAGTCAGCAGCTAAGAGTATCGTTCCCTCTTTGGCCACAAAGGCTTCCCGAATCCGGCGCCCCTCTTTCGTTCTAATCGGAATATTTTGCAAGTTTGGATTAGAAGATGACAATCTTCCTGTACTTGTTTGTGCCTGATTGAAGGAGGTATGCACACGCTTTGTCGTCGGATCAATCTCCGCTACTAAGGAATCTGTATAGGTCGAGCGAAGTTTTGAAAACTCACGATACTCCATAATAATCTTCGGCAATGGATAATCTTCTGCAAGTTTGACAAGTACATCTTCGGCAGTAGATGGCGCGCCTTTCGGTGTTTTCTTAATCACCGGCAATTGCAGCTTATCAAAGAGAATTTCTCCGACTTGCTTTGATGAACCCATATTAAACTCTTCGCCGGCAAGCTCAAACGCTTCCTTTTCAAGCGCAGCAAGATTTTCACCAAACTCCGCACTCAGCGCCTCTAAGTGATCCGCATCGACCATAATCCCTTCATGCTCCATCTTTGCAAGCACCGAGATAAGCGGCACTTCTATCTCTTCATAGACCTTATATTGAGAAGCTTCCGCCTTTAATCGCGGCACAATACTCCGCTGTAGTTGTAGCGTAATATCCGCATCTTCACAGGCATAAAAACTAGCCGTTTCAATATCAATCTCATCAAAGGTTTTTTGTGACTTTCCTTTGCCGGCAATCTCTGTAAAGGGTGTTGTCGTGAAATTTAAGTAAAGCTCCGCGAGCGCATCCATATTATGTCGATTACCCGTTGGATCTAAAATATAGCTCGCGAGCATCGTATCATCATGAATTCCCTTAATCTCAACGCCATAGCGCTTCAATATATGCCAATCAAATTTGATATTCTGCCCCACTTTTGGGATCGATGCATCTTCTAAGATCGGCTTTAATACAGGCATGACCGCATCAATCATCAACGGATTTTCAAGCCCAGCTTGTTTAAAAGGGATGTAGATCGCATCTCCCGGCGCAACCGATAAGGAGATCCCTACCAGATTTGCACTCATAAATTGCAAGCCATCCGTTTCCGTATCGAGTGCCAATAAAGATGCGCCAGGAATCAACGCAACATACTCATGGAGCACTTCCATTGTCGTTATTGTTTGATAATGCTTCACCGCTGGCAGCATCGGATTGACCCAACCCTCTTCACTCACCACAGCGCTTGTGGCCGCTTTAGCAACGGGTGGTACAAAACTCTCTGATTCTGCACCATTTTCTAAACCGATGAGAAGTTGACGAAAACCCAGTTCTTGATAAGTTTCACGTAAGCGCTCTATAAATGGGTCTTTCGGTATTAAGTCCTCAACGGCTAAGGGGAGCTTCGCCGTCATTAATAGCGTCGTAAGCTCTTTTGATAGTTCTAAAACATCAAAGCTATCCCGCAGTCGCTCACCGACTTTCCCTTTAATCTTCTCGGCATTTTCGATAATGCCATCGAGATCCCCATATTCATGAATCCACTTTGCAGCCGTTTTGGGTCCTACGCCTTGAACGCCAGGAATATTATCCGCGCTATCGCCCATCAGTGACAGATAATCACGCACTTGCTCAGGATAAACGCCGTACTTTTCAAAAACCTCTACTCTTCCTAGCATCTCATTTTTCATGCCGTCATACATCGTGATCACGCCATCTTCCACCAATTGCGCCAAATCCTTATCACTCGAGGCAATAATCGTGCGAATACCTTTCGCTTTTGCTTCAACAGCAAGTGTCGCGATCACATCATCGGCTTCAATACCAGGAATCGAGATTCTCGGAAAACCTAAGAGATCGATAATTTCATATAAAGGTTCAATCTGTAAGCGAAGATCATCTGGCATCGGTGGACGATGCGCCTTGTAATCTTCATAGAGATCGCTTCTAAAACTTTTGCCACTGGCATCGAAAATCACCCCTAAATAATCGGGTTTAAATTCGCGCATCAATTTTTCAAACATATTAATCACGCCCCGAATTGCCCCTGTGGGTCTGCCATCTGGGCTTTTAAGTGGGGGAAGTGCGTGAAATGCTCTAAATAAAAAGTTAGAACCATCAACGACTAAAAATGTTTTCGACATGTTTTATGAACCTTTTTTGGATGATGTAGTTTTGATCTTGTACTGACTAATCAAGAGATCCTATGAATGTATAGTACATAGCTACAAATTTGTGAATGCTTTGATTATACAAAAAAAGCGAGGATCTTGCCCTCGCTTATCATTCATTGTGCCATAACCATACTTATTCCCACTCATGAGAACTTATGAAGCAATATTACGACACAAAATTATTATAAATAAAGATCACTAAAATAACGGCTAAGAAAGCAGCCAAAATCTGACGAATGATTTTTACGGGTAAGATATAGACAAGCTTTGCGCCAATCGG
>CANRON010000132.1 GCA_947632245.1 uncultured Ignatzschineria sp.
GAAGCGCGTTTCGTAAGCGTTGATCGTCGTAACCGCTCAATCGTTCTTTCTGTGAAAGCAGTTGACGAAGTAAGCACTGCTGACATCGCTGAATACGTAAATGAAAGCAATGTTGCAACAACATTTGGTGATCTTTTAAAAGAGCAAATGAAACAGCAATAAGCCATAATTCTATTTTTAGAGTTAAAATATAAAAAGCCGTGAGGAATTGATCCTCTCGGCTTTTTTGCTTTCAATGGGTCTGATCTTGTTGATTTTAAAAGGGTATTTTGGTTAAATAATAATGCAAACCCTTGATTAATCGATTGATGACCTGTACTATTTAGAGAAACATACATATATTTACTTATTTTCATATAAATAGACTTTAGAGAATCAAGGAGAGATTGTCGTGACTAGATCAGAGTTAGTTCAAAGATTGAGTGCAAAATATCCACATTGCTCAACTGCAGAGATTGAGAAGAGTGTTAAGAAAATCTTAGAACATATCACCGAAACATTAGGTGAAGGTGGGCGAATCGAAATTCGTGGTTTTGGGAGTTTTTCAGTGCGTTATCGCGAGCCGAAAATTGGACGCAATCCTAAAACAGGGGATGCAGTAAAATTAAGTGGTAAATATACGACGCATTTCAAACCCGGCAAGCTGTTACGTGAGCGCGTGGATGAGAGTCGTGCGCATTACCCACTTCCGAAATAATGGATTGAGTCGAAGTGGGGTGCTGGAAATAGCGGTTAATTTTGAAAATAATCCTGTTTTGAAGCAACAACCAGAGAACATGAAAAAAGAGCACTCGAAAGAGTGCTCTTTTTTCATGTAGAATAGATAGATTATAAAAAATTATCAAAGTAACGATCCTAGACAACAATCTTGAGCATGATTTATAGGGCATCATTAAGCGAATGAAAAAAGAGATCTATTTTATTATTCCTGCTGCCGGCATAGGGACACGCATGGAAAGCCAAATTCCGAAGCAATATTTAGAGATAGCGGGTAAAACAGTACTAACGCATACGTTAGCGCTATTTTTGGCATCCGATAAAGTGATGGGCGGGGTTGTGGTTCTTTCTCCAGATGATACAACGGAAATTGCGATTCAAGATGATCGCTTGTGGCAGGTAGTGGGCGGAGATACACGAACAGATTCTGTCACCAATGGTCTGCGCTTTTTATCAGAGAAGCTTATCCGCGCGGGGAAAGATCTCGATAATATTTGGGTTGCGGTGCATGATGCTGCAAGACCCGGGTTAAGGGTAGATGAGCTCAATCAATTTTTGCAGGCAGTAATAGAGGACGATCCCCAAGGCGGCGCAATTATGGCACTGCCAGCGCAAGACACGGTTAAATTAGTGGGTAATGGTGATCGGATTGAGAAAACATTAGATCGCGCGCATATTTGGCTGGCACAAACGCCACAAATGGCGCCATTATCTCTTTTGTTAAAAGCATCCGAGCGGGCGGTTTTAGAAAATGCAATTGTGACTGATGAAGCCTCTCTTTTAGAGTATAATGGCTACTTTCCAAAAGTGTATCGGGGTTATGTCCATAACCTGAAGATTACTTACCCTGAAGATCTGCAATTAATGACGCTCTATTTTAGTGAGAGAGAGAAATGAGAATAGGATTAGGTTTTGATGTACACACCTTTGAAGCGGGTGATCATTTAATGATGGGTGGCGTTAAAATCCCCTTTCATCAAAAATTTAAAGCGCATTCAGATGGAGATGTTGTTCTTCATGCCCTAACAGATGCAATTTTAGGCGCTGCTAAGGCCGGGGATATTGGCACATTGTTTCCGGATACTGATCCCGCTTATAAAGGGGCTGATAGCCGTAAGTTATTAGTAGAAGCTTATAAAATTGTCCTTGATAAGGGTTATGAGATTGGCAATATCGATATTACCATTATGGCAGAGAGACCGAAAATGATGCCGTATCGTGAAGCTATTGAAAAAGTCATTGCAGGCGATCTATTGATTAGTCAAGATGATATCAATGTCAAAGCGACTACAATGGAAAAGATGGGATTTGTAGGGCGAGAGGAAGGAATTGCAGCACAAGTCGTGGTGCTTTTAAAACATAGATCTTAATATAACGATATAAGATCAAGAGATCGTAGTAAAATTCGATGGGTATTGATCGGCATTTGAGCCATTAATTCCACATACAGAATTAAAAATTAAAATCGAAAGTTAAAATCGAAAATAGGAAATAGTAGAGTATGCAACAGAAGAGAGATATTTTTGTCACCAACGCACTGCCATTTGCCAATGGCGATATTCACCTTGGGCATCTTTTAGGATATGCACAAGCCGATATTTGGGTGCGATTCCAGCGAATGCTTGGAAACAATATCTATTATATCTGTGCAGATGATACGCATGGTACGCCGATTATGCTCAAAGCAGATTCTTTGGGTATCACGCCGGAAGAGCTGATCGCAAATGCGCACGCGGCGCACTTACAAGACTTTGATGATTTCCATATCAACTTTGATAACTACTACACAACGCATTCAAAAGAGAATCAAGAGCTCGTAGAAGAGATCTATTTAACGCTTCAAGCGGAAGGCTTGATTGAAACAAAAACAATTGAGCAATTCTATGATGAAGAACGTCAAATGTTCTTGCCGGATCGCTTTATTAAAGGCGAGTGCCCGAAATGTCATGCGAAAGATCAATATGGGGATAACTGTGAAGCGTGCGGCGCGACATATCGCCCGACAGAGTTGATCAACCCATTTTCTGTGGTAACAGGTCAAACACCCGTTATGCGCCCATCTGAGCATTTCTTCTTTAAATTATCCGATAAACGCTGTGTTGATTTCTTGCGTGAGTTCTTAGAAGATAAAGATCGCCTTCAGCCACAAGCGGCAAATAAAATGCGTGAGTGGATTGGCGAGCCTGGCGAAGATAAGCTCTCTGATTGGGATATTTCTCGTGATGCACCTTACTTTGGGTTCCCTATTCCGAATGCAGAAAATAAATTCTTCTACGTTTGGCTAGATGCACCGATCGGATATTTCGCCTCGTTTAAAAACTATTGCGATAAAACGCCGGGTGTTGATTTTGAAAGCTTCATCAAAAAAGATAAAGCCGCGACATCGAATACAGAGATGGTGCATTTTATCGGTAAAGATATCATGTATTTCCATACGCTCTTTTGGCCAGCGATGTTGAACTTCTCAGGGCACCGCGTACCATCACAATATGCGATTAATGGTTTCTTAACGGTTGATGGCTCGAAAATGAGTAAATCTCGCGGAACCTTTATTACTGCTGGCTCATATACGGCACAAAAATTGGATCCTGAATGGCTTCGTTACTACTTTGCAGCAAAATCAAATGGGGCGATTGATGATTTCGATTTAAATCTCGATGATTTTGTGAATCGTGTCAATGCTGACTTAGTTGGTAAATATGTCAATATCGCTTCAAGAACCAGTCGCTTTATTGCAAAAGATTTTGATAACGTACTTGGTAATGTTGCACCAGAATCAGAGGCATTGATTGCTTCGATTATTGATCGCACCGCTTCTATTAAAGCCGGTTTTGAAAGCCGTAACTTTGCAGCAGCACTGCGTGAAATTTCAGCGGCATGTGATGATGTCAATGAGCACTTTGACCAAATGAAACCTTGGGAGATTGCAAAAGATGAATCTAAAAAACAATTACTTCAAGACTTATGTACGGGATATTTAGAAGCATTTAGACTCTTAACACTCTATTTAAAACCTGTATTACCGATCGTTGCCGGCAAAGTAGAGGCGTTCTTAAATATTGATCCGCTCTCATTTGAAACGTTAACTGCAAGATTGCCGAAAGGTCATAAAATCAACAGTTATGAGCACTTGATGACACGCCTTAACCGTAAAGACCTTGATGCGATGATCGAAGCGAATAAAGAAGCATTGAACGTTGTTCGTAATGATGCTGCGGC
>CANRON010000133.1 GCA_947632245.1 uncultured Ignatzschineria sp.
TAAGCTTTAAAAGTTATTATTCAAGAGGGCGATTGATATGTTATTACACATTCATCCAGAGTCACCACAGGCGAGATTAATTTCTCAAGTTGCTGAAATTCTCCGTAATGATGGAGTTGTTGTGTATCCGACAGATTCTAGTTATGCAATAGGCTGTTTGGTCGGGAACCAGAAAGGAATGGATCGGATATTGAAGATTCGCCAAAAGACGCTGAAGGATCATTATTTTTCTTTAATATGCCACGATCTATCATCTCTATCGCATTATGCGCTTGTTGATAATGCTCAGTTTCGTTTATTAAAAGCGATTTTGCCAGGGCCTTATACGCTGATTTTAAAAGGATCTCGTGAAGTACCTAAGAAACTATTGATGCCAAAACGAAATACTGTAGGACTTCGTGTTCCAAATTATGTTATAATCCAAGCTCTTTTAGCAGAGCTCGGGGCTCCGATCCTCTCAACAACGTTAAAAGTGCCTGGTTATGAAGCATATGAACTCAACGATGCTTCTCTGATCGATGATGTGATCGGTAACCATGTGGATGCCATTATTGATGGTGGTGCTTGTAGCATGGAGCCAACGACAGTGATAGATTTGAGTGAAGGTGCGCCAGAAGTCATTCGGAAGGGGCAGGGCTCAACAGTATTATTTGAGTAAAAGTGATACCAATCTACAAATATTGGTGTATAATGCTTTGCTTAGAATAAATCTGGGTAGATGGTTATTACATTAGAAGGTTTAACAGACATGAATATTATTAAACAATTAGAGCAAGAAGCAATGCAAGGCAAAGAGCTTCCTGCTTTCAATCCTGGCGATACAGTAATCGTTAGTGTGAGAGTAAAAGAAGGTGATCGTGAGCGCGTTCAGGCGTTTGAAGGCGTTGTAATCGCTATTAAAAACCGTGGAATGGGTTCATCTTTCATCGTAAGACGTATTTCACATGGTGTTGGTATGGAGCGTACGTTCCAAACATTCAGCCCATTGATTGCGGGTATCGAAGTGAAGCGTCGTGGTAGTGTGCGTCGTTCGAAACTTTACTACTTACGTGAACTTTCAGGTAGAGCAGCAAGAATTAAAGAGAAATTACCAGCGCGCAAAACTGCAGCTACTGCGTAATTTTCAAGTTTCTTTGAAACAGAAGCAAGACCTTGGTGATCAATATCATCAAGGTTTTTTTCCGTGCTCTTGTTTTTGAA
This sequence comes from uncultured Ignatzschineria sp., assembly GCA_947632245.1. GTDB lineage: Bacteria > Pseudomonadota > Gammaproteobacteria > Cardiobacteriales > Wohlfahrtiimonadaceae > Ignatzschineria. The sequence continues at coordinate 1,201 of CANRON010000133.1, forward strand.
TCACATTAACCTCATATTGTGTTATAGCGCTTAATTCTGATTACGTCTTGTCGGTAGCGTATAGTCAGAATGTGGTTTCGTAAATATATTTTTATTAAATCGACAATTCAAGCTGATAAGGAGTTTTCATGCTTAAACGAGTTGCCTTGTGGGTAATGATGAATATTGCTGTTATTGCAGTGATTACGATCATCTTAAAGATTACAGGATTGGATACTGCCATTTCTGGTGGTCGTGGTTTATTTCCGATGCTTCTTGCATGTGCAGTTGTAGGATTTGCGGGATCTATTATTTCACTCTTGATGTCTAAAAGTATGGTGAAGCGATCGATGGGCGTTCGCATTATTGATGTGCCGCAAAATGAATTTGAAGCATGGTATGTAAATGTTGTGCGTAGACAAGCAGAAGCCGTTGGCGTGAATACGCCTGAAATTGGTATATTTGAATCCCCAGAGCCGAATGCTTTTGCGACAGGCGCAAGTAGAAATAATTCGCTTGTGGCAATTAGTACAGGACTTGTCTCGGTTATGAATCGGGATGAAGTAGAAGCTGTTATCGGCCATGAAATGGCGCACGTTGCAAATGGGGATATGGTCACAATGGCACTTCTTCAAGGTGTTTTGAATACTTTCGTGGTCTTTTTCTCTCGAATTATTGCGCAAGCGATCGCATCGCGCGGAAATTCAGATAGTGAGGCGACAAGTTCAGGTGTTTATATGATTTGCACCATCGTGCTTCAGATTGTGTTTGGAATACTAGCACAAGTGATTGCGAGTTGGTTTAGTCGATATCGAGAATACCGAGCAGATGAAGGTGGTGCTAAGCTGACGTCAAATAGACAGATGGCGAATGCATTAGATGCGCTTCGCCGTAGACCAGATATGAATCAAGATCTTCCAGGGCAGTTTGCAGCATTTGGGTTTACAGGATCGCTTCGTGATATATTTAGCACCCATCCGCCGCTTGAAAAACGTATTGAGGCGCTTTTAGCGGCTGAAAGTCGTAATGGCTACTAATAGATTTTAAAGACGATTAAAAGTCAAAATTGAAGGTGAAACATCTAAAAGACCTGAACTGCATTTTAAAGCAGTTCAGGTCTTTTTTGTGTCTTGAAAAAGGGGGAAATTACTGGAGCTTCTATCAACGATTCCAATAATACTGAAAATAGAGAGCATTGTGGGTATTCATCAATGTACTAGATGAAATTCGTTAAAATCCCTGCCGATGTTCGTAAAATAGGGAGCATTTTTTCAATCAGATCCTCGCGGCTATATTTGAGAGAAAGCGCGCTAATACTAATAGAGGCGATCACTTTGCCATCTCTATCTGAGACGGGAACTGCAATTGAGCAAAGGCCGAGTTCTAGTTCTTGATCAACTATTGAATACCCTTGGGATTGAACTTTTTTAAATTCAGCAAGTAGCTGGTCGATATCACAAATTGTTTTATCCGTTCGCTTGATGAGTGCAGATTGTTTGAGAACTTCTAATTGTGTTTCTTGCGGTTCTGATGCCAATAAGACCCTTCCCATTGAAGAGCAGTAAGCGGGTAGATGGCTTCCAATTGTCAGTGTATTGGACATTATTTTCTGTTTACTATCCGATGAGCGTGCTACATAAATCACCTCATTTTTAATACGAACGCCCATTGTTGCCGTTTCATTGAGCTCACGGGTAATATTTTCAAGAATGGGCTGAGCAGTACTCGAAAGCGTTTGAGCATTGATATAATTATGCGCCAGTATGAGGATCTTCGGTGATAGTTCGTAGTATCGATCATCTTGAAGGACGTAACCTAACTCGGTTAACGTAAAAAGCCCTCTCCGCACAGTTGCTCTTGGAAATCCTGTTTCTTTTGCGATATCCGAGATCGTTTGAGCACGTTTACTGCCTGAGAGCACTTCAAAAATGATGAGTCCTCTCGCGAATGAGCTTAGAAAGTCGGCATTGTCAGCATGTTTCTCGAGAATAGGATCATGCTCGTTGATATGTTCTTTTTGCATGTTTGTTTCGAAATTTATAATAAGGCGTTGGAGTAAAAAAAGTGAACCAAGAGAGTAAAGCATTCACTCTTGAGAATATGTGTTCTGACAAGGTATAGCTAAAAATGGGGTGAGATGCAACGATTATCGTTCTGTTCTTATATTATGCCATATACAGATATAGTGATTGAGTCACGAATAGAGAGAAAATATCGGCATCTTATTTATAGGAATGTTTTTAGAAGAGAGGCCGCGCGTTGTAATACAGGTAAAAATTTCACTTTCATATCTTCAACAGAATTACGCATCGCATGTGTACTAATATTGATGGCAGCGACGATAGATCCGGCTTTATCGTATACAGGAACGGCAATAGAGCAAAGACCTATCTCTAGTTCTTGGTCGATAATGGCGTATCCTTGAAGTTGAATTTTTTCTAGTTCCGCCAAAAGAGCCTCTTGGGTGGAAATTGTTTTAGTTGTATATACTTTCGGAGGGATGTGCTGCAAAATTTCGAGCTGTTTTTCGCGAGGTTTGGCAGATAATAAAACTCGGCCCATAGACGTGCAATATGCCGGGAGTTGACTACCAATTGCAAGTGTATTTGACATAACCCTTTGTGTATTTTCAGAAGATCTAGCGATATATACAATATTACTTTGAGCCAATACAGCCATCGATGAGGCTTCATCTATCTCTTCTGTAAT
>CANRON010000134.1 GCA_947632245.1 uncultured Ignatzschineria sp.
TTGCTATTGTATGATTCATTTATTTACATTTATAATGTACGGAAGAAGTTGATGTCCAGTATTTAAGAATTCCACTATAAAACCGCCATGAAAAGGATAAATACATGCGTAGCATCCTACGTTATTTGACGCAAAAAGGTGTTTTGCTCTCTCCTAAAGTTTATTTTATAGATGCATTAAGCTTCATGGCCTTGGGGCTGTTTTCATCGCTCCTTATGGGGTTGATTGTCAAGACATTAGGACAACAACTTGGGCTAGAATCTTTTGTTGAACTCGGTTCATTTGCCATGGATTCAAAAGTGGTTGGGGGCGCAATCGGTGTTGCGATTGCCGCAAGTCTAAAGGCCCCTCCTTTAATTCTTTTCTCAGCAGTATTTGTCGGCGCATTTGGAAACCATTTAGGGGGTCCTGCGGGTGCTTATGTTTCCGTATTGATTGCCGTGGAATGTGCCAAACTCATCTATAAAGTGACAAAATTAGATATTATTCTTGTGCCATTTGTCACTTTTTTTGTGGGTTTTTGGGTCGCGAAATGGATTGGCATTCCCATCAGCGATCTGATGAAAGGCCTTGGAGATATGATTAACTGGGCAACAGAACAAAAACCACTTGTGATGAGTATTATCGTTGCGACATTGATGGGATTAGCGCTAACAGCCCCGATTTCAAGTGCGGCACTTGCATTTATGTTGGGCTTAGAGGGATTTGCAGCGGGTGCGGCAGTGATAGGGTGTAGTGCACAAATGATTGGTTTTGCGGCAAGTAGTTATCGTGAAAATGGCTTTGGCGGATTGATCGCACAGGGGTTAGGTACTTCTATGCTGCAAATTGCGAATATTATTAAAAACCCCATGATTCTAATTCCCCCTACAATTGCCGGCATAATTGTTGCACCTATTGGTGTTGTTTTATTTAAAATGACAAATAATCCGGCGGGCGCCGGCATGGGAACAAGTGGTTTTGTAGGGCAGTTTATGGCATTTGAATCGATGGGGTTTTCGCTGACAACTATGACTTATGTGCTTCTTTGTCATTTTATCTTGCCGGCAGCGATTAGTATCTTATTCGCAAAATGGTTCTATGCGAAAGGTTGGATCAAGTTTGGTGATATGAAGCTGCACTATGAGTAAAAAAAATCATTAATCAATTGATCTAGCTTGGTAAGTTTAATAGTACTAAATTAGTCCTATTTTAGTGCTTCTTGAATGAATCATGATTGTGTTACTATTGATAAAACAATTATAAATAATTGGCTATTTTAGATGAAGTGCCTCGATAGCAGAGGTATATGAGTAAAAGTAGCCAATCAGTATTTATAATGTTATAGCTGTTTTCCAATTATTTTGAATAATTCAACGGATAAAGGATTTAATATGACAAATAGAACAGGTATCACCATGGGCGGCAATCCTATTACTTTAATAGGTACTGAGGCAGTAGTGGGTGAAAAGGGTGCTGATTTTACAGTCGTAGACTTTGGTTTAACACCGGTTACGCTTGAAAATTTTGAAGGAAAGGTGAAAGTGATTTCAGTAGTTCCTTCAATTGATACGGGTGTTTGCTCAATTCAAACGAAAAAATTTGAAGCGGAAGCGGGTACGTTGAAAGACACAGTTGTATTAACAATTTCAGTCGATCTTCCATTTGCACAAAAACGATTTGCAGGTGAAAACAGTCTTGAAAATAATCACCTCCTTTCAGATTATCAAACGCATGATTTTGGCGTTGAATATGGTTTTGAAATTGAAGGTCTTGCTCTATTAGCGCGTGGTGTTGTCGTACTTGATAAAGATAACGTGATTCGTTATGTTGAATATGTCAAAGAAGTGACAACTGAACCTGATTATGACGCAGCATTGGCGGTTGCCAGAACGCTCGCGTAAAGTAGTTTAAAAGTATTTATATTCTAGTTTAGTGCGCAAAGATATTAGAATAAAATATGTTGAATAATAACAAAATGCCGATGAGAGACTCATCGGCATTTTGTTATTGTGTTACTGAAAAATGGAAATAGAGTAAAAAATGTTATTGACCAGAAGCTGTCAAGCTTTCAAGATATTGATTAATAGTATCAGATTCATACATCCAATTGATGGTGCCATCTGCATTTTCAATGCGAAGGCAAGGAACTTGTTTTTTACCGCCTTGTGATAGAAGTTCTTCTGCAAAAGTCGCATTGTCTTTTGCATCACGTAATTCAATATGCAGATTAAGACGTTTCATGGTACGTCTCACTTTCACACAGAAAGGGCACATATGGTATTGATAAAGAGATAGATTTTTTGTTTTCTGGTCGATCATAGCTTGTGCTTCTGGCGAGCGTTTTACAGGTGTTGGTGCAAAAGTATTATCGAAGAAGATAATGGCTTTACCAAGAACGTTACGAATGAGTTTCATATAGATTCCTTATATATATATGAGATGGTTCATAATCAATGCGTATATAAGTGAGCAAACGGGACTTATAGATGCTAAATCTGGGACTGAACCAAACTAAATCTTTGGGTGAATTTGGGGCTTAGTGTAACAAGATTTTGCCTGAAGAGGAAAGAAATAGAGGGTTAATTTCATCTACTAAGATGTTATCGATGATGATCACGCAACCATAAATCAAGACTGTTCGTAAAAAGTTGGCGATCTCGTTGCGTGAGGGGATTGGGTCCTTTGGTTTGAATACCGCTACCACGAAGCGTATCGTTAAAATCCCGCATTGTAAGTTTGGCATCAATTGTCCCGAGATCATAAAAGTAACCTCGCGGATTAAGGACGCAGCCGCCTTTATCGAGGGCATCTTTTGCAAGGGGGATATCTGCGGTAATAATCAAATCATTCGGTTCTGTCATATCGACAATTTTTTGGTCAGCAACATCAAATCCCGAGACAACTTGCAAGGCTTTTAAGAAAGCTGATGGCGGTAATTGAATACGTTGGTTTGCGATAAAGGTTGTAATGACTTTCTCTCGCATCGCTGCACGGCAAAGAATTTCTTTTAAAACATTGGGAATAGCATCAGCATCGACTAAAATTTTAGGCATAGAGTTATTATTGAATAATGTTAAGAGGCGGAATTTATTAAGTATTTGATAAGATAAAAGCCCTTTAAGAAGGGCTTTTAAAGATATTTCATTGTACTTGAAACAACATGTTTTTGCTGATTAACGTACGATCATGATGTCACAAGTTGAATTACGCATTGTGCTTTCAGATACAGAACCTACGAACATACGCTCGACCATTCCGTAGCCTGTTGCGCCCATCACGATAAGATCTGCGTTGACTTCTGGTGCAATTTTCTTCGCAATCACTGAACGCGGTGAACCTTCTTTTTTGATGGTATCAACATTTGTAATACCGGCAGCTTTTGCTTTTTGCTCAGCATCGCCTAAAATTTTCTTCGCATTATCTTCTGCATACTCTTCAAGTGGTTCTCTATATGCAATTGCAAGAGAATATGAACGAACATCAATAACGTGTGCAATGACTAATTTGCTATCGTAAAATTTTGCCATTTCAATCGCACGGTCAAGTGCTTTAAGGGAAGCTTCTGATCCATCAACAGGTACTAAAATAGTTTTGTAATTTGAAGTCATATTTGATTCTCCTCAGTAGAGTAGTAGTAAACAACGTAATTGTTATATGATTAACTTTATGCTCAAAATTGAATCTTATTTAATCTCAATATTATTATACCCGACTTCATTGCTATTGAAAGGAGATAAACGTCCCAAAAATAGATTGTTGTCAATTTATATTGGAATCTAAGAGCGCTTTATTT
>CANRON010000135.1 GCA_947632245.1 uncultured Ignatzschineria sp.
GTGAATATAGGGGGGATGTAATTACCCAAAATAACTAGATGACATTGATTCTATTATAAAGCGATTATTTTTTAATCGATAAAAGGCATTGGAAAAGATCTGTGTAAGGGGATAATATAGAAGCGTGCTCCTATTGAGCGTATCCATATTTGAAGTGAATAGCGTTAGCGCATAATCGACATAAAATTAAAGTGCAAAAGAGAGATAGAGATGATTGATCAATTAGAACCAAAGTTATTGTGGCAACATTTTGCGAAAATGAGCGCGATACCAAGACCTTCGAAAAAAGAAGAGGCTATTCGTGCATTTTATCGGGATTATGCGACTTCAAAAGGCTTTGAGTTTAAAGAAGATGCTATCGGTAATATCGTCATTAAAAAGCCGGCAACAAAAGGGTATGAAAATGCCCCTAAAATCATTCTCCAGGGACACATCGATATGGTTTGTCAAAAGCACGATTCGAGCAATCATGACTTTGATAAAGACCCGATTGCGCTCCGTGTAAAGGATGATTGGCTCTATGCAACAGATACAACATTAGGCGCAGATAACGGTATTGGTGTTGCCGCATCCATTGCAATTTTAGAAGATGAATCAGCTGAGCATGGGCCGATTGAAGTATTACTTACCGTCGATGAAGAGCAAGGTATGGGCGGCGTTCATAATATCGCTCCGAATTGGCTGGAAGGTGAATACCTTATCAATTTAGATAGTGAGAAAGAGGGTGTTTGTACTGTTGGCTGCGCCGGCGGGATTGATCTAGTCTTAACAAAAGAGCTGCATTACGATAATGAAACACGTGGCATTTTTTATGAGGTGATTGTTGATGGTTTAAATGGCGGTCACTCGGGAATTGATATTCATAAAGAGCTCGGGAATGCGAGTCAGTTGTTAGCTGAAGTATTAGTGAACTATGCGCACCAATCAGCACTGCGGTTAGCTTCTTTTCATGGGGGGACGCTGCGTAATGCGATTACTCGATCAGCAAAAGCCATAGTCGCGATCCATGAAGCGCATAAAATGGATTTTGAAGCCCACTTAATCGCTTCAGGAAAAGCCCTCAGTGAGCGTCTAAAAGGGGTAGATGATAATGTAGCCGTCTCTTTTAAGCTCGCGAAAGAGACCGCAACGCAAGATGCCGAGAGTTCGCAGGAATGTTTAAATCTCTTGGTATTGTTGCCAAATGGCGTTGTCCGTAAGTCTGTAGAGCTTCCTATTGTTGAGACAAGTTGTAACTTGGGTGTTGTGGAAGTGAGCGAGAAAAAAGGGCTTCGAGTGGAGTTACTGGCCAGATCTGTGACAAATGGCGGTCTTGAGATTATTAAAACTCGCGTAAAAGCTTTGGCGATTATGACCAATGCATTTGTAGAGGAAGGAAATGGTTATCCTGCATGGCAGCCTAATCTTGAGTCAGTGCCGCTTCAAAAACTATTAGAAGTCTACAAGGCGCAAACGGGTGAAGAGATGAAAGTATCTGTGATTCACGCAGGACTTGAAACTGGGTTGCTCGGAGAGAAGTATCCTAATCTTCAAATGGTGAGTTTTGGCCCGACGATTAAAGGTGCGCATTCTCCAGAAGAGCGAGTGAACATACCTAGTGTAGAGCGTTTTTACACACTATTAAAATCACTATTAAAAAAACTGAAGTAACAGACAGTAACCATACATATATCAAGAGACACGATAGATTCAATATAGCGCTTGATTGTTTTGAGATACAACCTGAAAAGAGGATAACGATGAATACACCGAAGAAAATCTACGATTTTGATGAGATCATTAACCGCCGTAACAATAACTCGGATAAGTGGTGCGCCTATTCGAAAGAAGTGTTGCCGATGTGGATTGCCGATATGGATTTTGTGGCTGCAGATGAGATCGTGGAAGGTTTAGTGGCAATGTCTCAAAAGGGGCTCTATGGTTATGGTAAAGCTAGACCTGACCGTTTATTGGATGCCATTATTTATCGATTGCAAAAACTCTATGGTTGGACGGTTTCCAAAGAGAGTATTGTCATGTTACCGAGTCTAGTCACAGGATTTAATGTTGCAGCAAATCTTGTGTTAAGACGAAATCCCAATGCGAACTATCTTTTTCATACACCTGCTTACCCCCCTTTTTTTGCAATTGAAGAACATGTGGGGACTCAAAAAATAGAAGTGCCGCTGAAGAAGATAGTAGAGGGGAATAGGATTCGTTATGAGCTTGATCTTGAAATGATGGAATCATTAGTGACGCCAGATTCAGAGATTTTAATGCTCTGTAATCCTCAAAATCCCTCCGGTCGTATTTTCACGAAAGAAGAGCTTCTTTCGATTGAGAAGTTTGCAAATAAACATGATCTGATTGTTTTATCCGATGAGATTCATGCTGAGTTGTCGTGGGATAGAGAGCATATTCCTTATGCCACGCTCTCAGAGAAAGCAAAAGCACATGCAATCACCTTGATATCTGCAAGTAAGACATTTAATCTACCCGGCTTAAGTGGGGGCTTTGCCATTATCGAAAATGCTGAGCTACGTGCTGAATATCAAAAGGCGATGATGGGCTTTGTCCCTAGAATGAATGTTTATGCGATTAAAGGCGCGGAGTTAGCATTTGATTATGGCGATGAGTGGTTATCACAATTAAAGCCTTATTTAATTGCTAATCGCGATCATGTTGTCGCTGAACTTTCAAAAATCGATGGATTAAAGATGGTTGTTCCTGAAGCAACCTTCCTTTTATGGCTTGATTTTAGTGATACAGCGCATGGGGATCAGGCGCATAAAAAACTATTAGAGGCAGGACTTGCTCTGAATGATGGAAAAACATTCGGGGTCACTAGCCATTATGTGCGTTTGAATTTTGGTACATCGCGTGCACTTTTAGATAGAGCGATTGATATTATTAAAAAGTCATTAGATAAGTAGAGATATAACCGCCGGACGAAAACACCTCATCACTATTTTGAGTAGTTTTATATTAAAAATCCTACTGATAGTTATCATCAGTAGGATTTTTTGTGCCTGTTTATATAAAAATTGAGAAATCAGAACGATCCGTTCATCCCCTCAGCCTTTTCCTTGAGGTTTGCTAAGGTAACGGGTAAACCTTTATTTAATTGAGCGCCAATAATTTTGAAAAATAATGGGGAAAGAAGACCTGAAAATATTACGCGATGAATTACTTCGGTCGCTGTTTGTGTTGGAATTAATTCATGCTCAAATACCATTTTTAGAAAGGGGATTTTTGACTCTACGGTAAAATTTTTATTGTGATTTACGGAAGTCAATAACATCGGTACAGACATCCCTTTTGGAGGAGTAATGGACCCTTTGGCGCCCATAATAAATGGGCCTTTAATACATGATGTTTTAGTATCTGGGTCCCATGTATTCCAGTTAGAAACATCTGCATAAATACAGAATATGGTTTCTGCAGGCGAATTAATCATGATGCGATGTTCAACTTGTTTCATTTAAAGCACTCCATAGGTAGAGAAATCAAGGTGCACTATAGCGCGATAAAATAATGGCATAAAAGTATTTTAAGGGTTGGCTTCATTGGTGGGGATGGGAGTTGTTAGTAATCTTGGATTGTTGCATTCATTCAAATGACGGAAACACGATTTTAGGTGATATTCACGATGCGATAAATATTAATTTTTTGTCGCTTTTTTACGGAATGCAAGTCATTACATAATATATGTCATGTCAAATTAAATAGATTGAGTAGATTTA
>CANRON010000136.1 GCA_947632245.1 uncultured Ignatzschineria sp.
TAGTTGAAGTCGGTAATATTGTTGATTCCGTAACGCTACTGCCTTTAGAGAAAGCGGTATTAAAAGCCGGTGAGGTGCGTATTAAACTACATTATTCTCCCTTACATAATCACGATCTTCATCAACTCGAGGGGACTTATGGAACGCGGCCGAATAGAGGGGATGTTGTCGGCAGTGAAGCCGTGGGTTCTATCGTTGAGCTCGCGAGTGATGTTTCGCACTTACAAATTGGGCAAAGCGTTATTGTTGCCGGTGGGCAAGGCGTGTGGGCGGATGAGTTCATTGCAGATGCTCATAAAGTGATCCCGGTGCCAGAGGGAATTTCAGATAAAGTCGCCGCGCAACTGATTGCCATGCCGATGAGTACTTTGCTTCTGTTACAAGTGCTTGGGGCAAAGTCAGGGGATTGGGTGATTTACAATGCTGCCGCTGGCGCTGTGGGGCGATTACTCGCATCTATTGCCGGAGAGAGAGGCATTAATCTCATTGGCGTTGTGCATCGGGAGCCGTTGATTGAGGTCGTGAAGAGTTACGGCGTGAAGGTCGTTGTTAGTACGGATCAAGCAGATTGGCAGGAAGCTGTCATTTCGGCTACAGCTGGCAAAGAGATTCAATATGCCATTGATTCAGTAGGAGGTAGCGCTGCACAAGGGTTAATGAAGCTGCTTGGTAAGCGCGGAAAACTCGTGTCCTTTGGCTGTATGAGCGGCGAGAGCATGGTTCTTAACCATAGTGAGCTACTCTTTAAGGAACTCACTGTAAGAGGCTTCTGGGCGGCGCCGATGATGCAAGAGATGACGGCGGATGCGTTTAAGGCGATGATTTCCGAGATTTTTAATTACGCTCTTGCCGGAAAACTCCAACTTCCGGTATCCGCGGTATATGGCGTAAGTGAGATTAAAGCGGCTTTAACAGCGGCAACGACAGGATCATTGAGTGCCGGCAAGATCTTATTGAAGGGTGACATTTAAAGTAAAGCCAATCACACAAAAAATCCCCGAAGCTTTTAAAGTTTCGGGGATTTTTATATTTACTCTCTGATTAAGAAAGTTGATATGTTATAGATTACAGCTTACTGCTTTTTATCAAAATCAGGATGGTTCACTTGACGATACTGCTGAATTGCTTCTGCGATACCCTCGCCACCAACTTGTGAGCGAACATACTGTGCATTGAAAAGCGCTTGTTCTGCTTTCGCATCTGCTGAATTATCATTGAGTGATACCAACATTGTCACGATGAATGAGATCGGAATCGAGAAGAGTGCAGGGTTGTTGTAAGGTAAGATGCCTTCGCCATTACCGAGTACTTTACCCCAAACTTCAGGTCCTAAGATAATGATGATCACTGCCGATGCTAAACCTGCCGCACCCCCGACAACTGCACCACGTGTTGAAAGTTTTTTCCAGTACATTGAGAGGAAAAGAAGTGGGAAGTTTGCAGAAGCTCCGATGGAGAACGCAAGCCCTACTACGAAAGCAACGTTTTGGTTTTCAAACATAATTCCTAAAAGGATCGCGATAATACCAAGAGCAATTGTGGTATAGCGTGAGATTTTCAACTCAGTTTTCATGACAGGTTTGCCTTTCATGATCACGTTTGCATAGATATCATGGCTGATCGCTGAAGCGCCTGAAAGGGTAAGACCTGCGACAACTGCTACAAGCGTTGCAAATGTTACTGCTGACATGAAGCCTAAGAATAAGTTGCCACCCACAGCATGTGCTAAGTGAATCGCTGCCATGTTAGTACCACCAATGAGTGATTTACCATCGCCTGCCATATACTCAGGAACACCCATTACATACACGATCGCACCGAAACCGATGATGAACATTAAGAGGTAGAAGTAACCGATAAATGTAGTTGCATAAAGAACTGATTTACGAGCTTCTTTTGCATCTTTTACGGTAAAGAAACGCATCAAGATATGTGGAAGACCCGCTGTACCAAACATTAAACCAATGCCGAGTGAGATTGCATCAATGGGATTTGGGAACTGAAGACCCGGCTTCATGATATCAATACCATTTGGGCTCTTCTCAACTGCTTTGGCAAAGAGATTACCAAGATCAAAGCCTGACCAGTAAAGAACCACAACAGACATGATTGTCGCACCAAAGAGGATCAGTACAGCTTTAATCATTTGTACCCATGTTGTTGCCAGCATTCCGCCAAAGAGAACGTACATTACCATGAGAACACCCACGATCATGACCGCAACGCCGTAGCTTAAACCAAAGAGAAGCTCAATGAGTTTACCCGCACCGACCATCTGTGCAATGAGATAAAGGAGAACGATCGCCATTGTTGAGAAAGCCGCTAAAATACGAATAGGTGGCTGTTTCAAGCGGTAAGCAGTTACGTCTGCGAATGTAAATCTTCCTAAGTTTCTAAAGCGCTCCGCCATTAAGAATAGAATGACTGGCCAACCGATGAAGAATCCGAAAGAGTAGATTAAGCCATCATATCCGGAGGTGAATACCATCGCGGAAATACCCAAGAATGAAGCTGAGGAGAGGTAGTCTCCGGCAATTGCAAGCCCGTTTTGGAACCCTGAGAGACCGCCCCCTGCGGTATAGAAGTCAGATGCTGACTTTGTTTTATTCGCCGCCCAAACTGTAATCGCGAGTGTTGCGATGACGAAGATGAAGAACATGATGATTGCTGTCCAGTTCTTCTGCCCTGGTTGCTGTGCAAAGGCACTCGACATTAAGGGTAAGAGCAAGATTGCGGATGCAGTAATATGTTTATTTAAGCGTTTCATTGGCTGCCTCCTTTAAGAGCTCTTCATTCATAGGATCGTAAACTTTGTTCGTGCGATTAACATAAACGCCCGTTAAAAATACGGTCCAAATAATTAAGAAGAAGCCTGCGGGGATTCCCCATGTTGTGACGGTATCTTTGGACATCGGCATGCCGACAAGGTTAGGGGCAAACGCAACAGCTAACATTAAAAGAATGTATAAGCCGAGCGTAAGGGCAAGTAGAGTCATACTAAAACGCTGTTTCTTTTTGACAACTACATAGAATTTAGGATTTTCGTTCAACGCGCTGACGAGCGTATCGTATTCGCGGTTGTAGTTATCCTGATTAGAGCTGGACATAATATCCTCCTCGCTAGTTAATAAATAATGATGGTTTTGAAAATTTTTTGTATGAGAAGCCGAAGATTGTGATCTTTAGTCTTCCTTGAAGTGAATCCGTGATGTGAGTGCTTAAATTAGCCACTGATTTATAGTCTTAATCTTTAACATCTCTAACGTATCATTGTTTTTATATAATGGTGTTGGAAATATATTCCGGACTATTTTGAATAACATTAAGCTTTAAAGAGATTAATTTTTAAAAATTCTTGTTTGATTATTGTGTCCCGGTTATGGGTGTGAAGTTTTTATTGTAATTATTGAGAATTGTTTAAAAATAATTAATCCACTCTATGTACTTTTCTCCACTGAACTCGATGAAATATATCCTCCATGCGTACATTTGTTCTTATACAGGTTTAGGTTAAAATTATCACAGCTCTTTTTTTATAGCAAATGAGAAACAAAAAAAGAGCGCAAGATCATCAGTAAATGTGATCTTGCGCTCTTGTTGATTATTGTTGAAATAAGGACTTAAACCTTTTTCTCAATCGATTACTTAAAAATGTATTATTGGGTATTTAATTAG
>CANRON010000137.1 GCA_947632245.1 uncultured Ignatzschineria sp.
GTAATTTTTTTCTGCGCGGACATATCATAAGGTCTTTTAATATGAACGTTTTGTAAAGCTTCTTCTGAAGGGAATAGGATAGGATTATTGCGAAGCGCCGGCTCTAAGAATTCAAAAGCCGCTTCATTTGCCATCGGGAACATGATCTTGTTCGCCGCTTTCGCGCTGTTTTTTGCATCTAGCATGAAGTTAATAAACTCGTAGGCTTCATCCACATTTTGTGCATTTTTAAGTATGACCATCTCATCAAACCAAACGATCGTTCCCTCTTTTGGGAGGATATATTGGATATCATTATCTCGGTTTGCTTCTTCAGCACTATTTTTCGCAATGAAGAAATCTCCAGACCAGCCAATTGCAACACAAGCATCACCATTCGCCATTGCACTGATGTATTCAGATGAATGGAATTTTTTTACGTAAGGACGGATGTTTTCTAAGACTTTTTGGACATTTGCGAGATCTTTAGGGTCCGTTGATTCAGGGTCTTGACCTAAGTACATATTAATAAGTGGGGTTGTTTCTACCGGGCTATCGAGCATGTAGATACCACACTCGGCAACTTGCGCTGCGTATTGTGGATCAAGGAGAAGCGCAAAAGAATCAAGGGGTGCATCGGGTGCTAATTCTGCGATTTTTTTCGCATCATAACCAACGCCCGTTGTTCCCCAAAAGTAAGGAATCGCGTAATCATTAATCCCTTCAAAAGTAGCTAAGCTTTCAAGTGCAAAAGGCCAAAGGTTTTTATGGTTCGGGATTTTATCAAGGTCGAGCTTGAGGAGCTGATCCGCTTCCATGAGGTAAGTAACGGCAAAATCAGAAGGAACAACAATATCGTAGCCTGAATTGCCGGTGAGTGTTTTTGCAAGTAAAGTTTGGTTACTATCAAAGGCATCGGCGATGACTTTAATCCCTGTTTGTTGGGTAAATTCATCTATGAGTTCCTTATCAATATAGGAAACCCAGTTATAGATTTTTAATTCTCTCTGGGGCTCTTGCGCCACTGAAAATTGAAATAAACCACAAAATGCGAATAGTGTTGTAACACGACGAATGATGCTCATTATGCACTTTCCTTAAAATGAATTATAAAATTGTCCCTGAGAAATAGGGTATAAATTATCAGCCTTAATGTATACCCTAAAAATAGGTGTGATAAAAGTGAATAGATTCGAGTATTTACATATTATTGTTAACAGGGTTAGCGACCACTTTTAATTTTCATCCACATGCGTGTGAGTTTTTTCTGTTCGCTCAAGCTGTAGGGACGTTTAATATGGACACTTTTAAGAGACTCTTCTGAGGGAAAGAGGATCGGATTGTCGCGAAGATCTGGGTCTAGAAATTCAAATGCTGCTATATTTGGGGTCGGCGCCATTGCCTTTTTAGCAGCCAGTGCGCTATTTTTTGCATCTAACATAAAGTTGATAAATTCATAGGCTTCATCAACATTTTTGGCATCTTTTAAAATAACAAGTTCATCGAACCATAAAATAGATCCTTCTTTCGGAACGCTATACTGAATGTCATTATCGCGACCTGCCTCTACCGCGCTATTTTTAGCAATAAAGAAATCGCCTGACCAACCTAGGGCAATACACGCATCCCCATTTGCCATGGCACTGATATATTCTGATGAGTGGAATTTTTTTATATAGGGACGAATATTTTCTAAGACTTTTTGCACATTTTCGAGATCTTGAGGATCTGTAGATTCAGGATCTTGACCCAGGTACATATTGATAAGAGGTGTTGTTTCAACAGCGCTATCAAGTAAGTAAATCCCACAACTTGCAAATTGTGATGCATATTGAGGATCAAAGATTAAAGCATAGGAATCAAGCGGTGCATTGGGCGCTATTGAGGTGATTTTTTTGGCATCATAACCTATACCGGTTGTTCCCCAAAAATAAGGAATCGCGTAATCATTAATATTTTCAAAAGTTTGTAATGTCTCAAGGGCGAAGGGCCATACGTTTTTGTAATTAGGGATTTTATCGAAATCTAGTTTTAATAATTGATCTGCTTCAATCAGATAAGTGACGTTAAAATCAGAAGGTACGATAATATCGTAGCCTGAATTTCCTGTAAGCGTTTTGGCTAGAAGAGCCTCATTACTATCAACCGCATCATTGAGGACTTTGATTCCCGTTTGCTTTGTGAACTCATTCATGAGTTCTGGGTCGATATAAGAGCTCCAATTATAGATTTTAAGCTCTCGTGGTTTATTTTCCGCCACTGATAATTCAATGAATCCGCATAATGCGACCAACGTAGTGAAAAGACGAATCATGTTCATAGGACATATTCTCCTTTAAATTAAGGGGTGATGTTTTACTTTAATTAAATGATTATCAGCAGGTAGTTAAAGTCACTAAAATTGAATGAATAGATAAAAGAATTTCTTATGAAAAATAGGGGCTTTAAATTAAAGTCCGGCTTATTTCTTGAATATTGTTATTAATTTTTTTATGGCAATATTCTTTTATCGCTCATCGCGCTAATCGCATAATATTTATGCTAAACGAAGTTGTAACATAAAAAAGAGAAAGATGATAGCCTTTCTCTTTTTCGGTAGAAAGGGGGCTTTTGAAAAAAGAGATTTGCCCAACAGCATGATATCTTCTATACTTTGAAACTATTGTTATTCCCCTAGAGGTGCTGTTTAAAACAGCTGAGATTGAAGTGATACTTCGGGACTCTTATGACCTGATCTAGTTAATACTAGCGGAGGAAAGTGGCGAATTCACTGCTGGTAGCTGTGCGTGCTCACTTTCTCTGCAATGGAGAATATATGAGATTATTACACGCGGTTACACGCGATATCCCAGAGATACCCGATGACAATTTCGTCGCGATGATTAAGGCGATAGAGCCCTTTGTCGATTATATTCAGCTGCGTGAAAAGAGCCGAGCGCCTAAAAGCTTAGGTCGTTTAATTACGCTGATTTTAGAAGCGAATGTGCCTGTTGAAAAACTCATCGTGAATGATCGCGCTGATATTGCCGCGGCATTTGAGATTCCCCGAACCCATTTAACGGAAAAAAGCCTCTCTGTTTTTCGTTTAAAAGATGCTTTTCCAGAGATGAAGTTTGGCCGGTCGTTCCATTCTGTTCGTGCTATAGAGCGAGAGCTTATCCATTACGATTATGGTTATTTAGGGCATATTTTTAGAACGAGTGAAAAGAGCTATCCGGCACTTGGTATTGAGCCTCTAATGGCGGCATATCAATCGGTGCATGATGATTCTCAATCAATGAAGAACACAACAACAGCACACAAAAAGTTGATCGCCATTGGCGGTATTGATCTCGATACGCTCCCTAAAATTAAAGCTTATATGGATGGCGCTGCGGTGATGTCTGCGCTTTTCCCTGTTGTCAATCATCGTTTTGATATTGAAAGAGGACGAACACGCGCGAAAGCGCTACGGGATCTTTTAAATTCCCCTATGTCATAAAAGGAGGTTTTTATGGAAATTATTGTCAATGGTAACAGCATTGCGCTTGAAAAGAGTGTGGATACGGTTGCAAAGCTGATCGCACATTTAGGTCTTGAGGCAAGACGTTTTTTTATTGTTGAGAAAAATCGAGAAGTTGTAAAAAAAGAAGATTACCCGAA
>CANRON010000138.1 GCA_947632245.1 uncultured Ignatzschineria sp.
TCTTTTAAGACATCTTTCGATGAGATCGTCCGATTCAAAAGCAGTATCGCAGCCCCACCAAGCGCAACCAATGCTTGCGGCCAAGTATCTAGGATAAAAGCGCCGATAACGATCAAGGTTACAATCGAGACTTTTGCCAGCTCAAGCTTATTGACAGATACCTTATTTGTAGTCACATTAATACTTATATCTGAAGCCGCTCTCGCGTGCGACTTCAATTCCCAGCGCCCCCGATAAAGAAAACTAATAACACCCCACACAATCACCAAAGAGAGAAGCGCAGGAATTCCTGCAACTTTTATTAAATCCACAAATGAAAGGTGAAGGTCTTGAGCAATAATCATATTTTGAGGACTACCAATCAACGTGCCTGCCGAGCCCGTATTTGCAGCAAAGCAAAACGCTAAAACAAAGGGCACAGGATTAAGATTTCGCGCCATCGTCAACGATATTAATAACGGTGTCATTGCGACCACCACCACATCATTCGTTAAAACAGACGACAATACACCTGCAACCCCTATTAATATCGCCAATAGCATCGGGCTACTTACTTTAAGAGAAGAGACTTTAATTGCCGCGTAGCTGTAAAACCCAGAAACACCAAAGGCACCCGATACCACCATCAAACCAAATAAAAGGCCTATCGTTGAATAATTAATCGAGTCCCAGGCCGATTTTCCAGATATATCCCCAATAACTAATAATGCTAAAGCGCCCACTAAGGCAGCACCGGTTCTATCAATTTTAAAGCCCGGCAATTTTCCTAATGCCATCGCTAAATAGACAAGTAAAAATATAATAACAACGCTATGCATATCAGTCTCCATACTCAGTACAACTATTTAAAAATAAACCTATCTTCTGTACGACACTCTCTTTCAACATTTTCAGACCTAAATCAACAATATTGAGATAATACTGGCCTTTGTCATTTCATTGATTAATACCCGACAATACGAATGCTATCATATTTAAAATAGATACAAAGAAGTAGCTAATTACCAAAACTCGCTTTATATAAGGCAATCTGTTTCTGTAATTCAAATGACATTATCATCCGATTAAAAATATTAATGATACTCATTTAAATGAAGCAAATGAAAAATATAAGTTTAATTCATTTAACTTATGACCGATATATATCTATACTGTACTTAAGCATTTACATATAAACGCAGAAAAGGAGATCACTTTCATGACTACTGAAAAAAAATATTTTACGACTGCAGCGGGTGCGCCCGTTGCTAATAATCAGGACGTTTTAACAGCCGGTCGCCGTGGCCCCATGTTGCTTCAAGACGTATGGTTCTTAGAAAAACTTGCGCATTTTGACCGGGAAGTTATTCCTGAGCGCCGAATGCATGCAAAAGGATCTGGCGCATTCGGAAAATTTACAGTTACGCATGATATCTCTCAATATACTGCCGCAAAGGTATTTTCAGAAATTGGTAAAGAGACAGAAATGTTCGTGCGCTTTTCAACCGTTGCAGGTGAACGCGGTGGTGCGGATACAGAACGCGATATTCGAGGATTTGCAATGCGTTTTTATACTGAGCAAGGGAATTGGGATTTAGTCGGTAATAACACGCCTGTATTCTTCTTCCGTGATCCGCTAAAATTCCCTGACTTAAACCATGCCGTAAAACGTGATCCACGCAGTAATCTTCGTTGCCCAAATACCAACTGGGATTTCTGGTCAAGTCTCCCTGAAGCGCTACATCAAGTGACTATTACCATGAGTGATCGCGGCATTCCAAAATCATATCGACATATGCATGGTTTCGGAAGTCATACATTTAGCTTTATTAATGCAAAAAATGAGCGCTACTGGGTGAAATTCCATTTTGTATCACAACAAGGAATTGAGAACTTAACAGATGCAGAAGCAGAGAAAATTGTAGGTAAAGATCGCGAAGCCAGTCAGCGTGATCTCTATGAGGCAATTGAAGCCGGCAATTACCCGAAATGGGATATGTTTATTCAAGTGATGACACTTGAAGAAGCTGAAAACATGCCTTACAACCCATTTGACCTCACGAAGGTTTGGTATAAAAAAGACTTCCCACTTATTCCTGTAGGGACTTTTGAGTTAAACCGCAATCCTGAAAACTACTTCCAAGATGTTGAACAAGCAGCATTTAACCCTGCGCACATTGTCCCTGGTATCGGTTTTTCCCCGGATAGAATGCTACAAGGTCGTCTATTCTCTTATGGCGATGCCCAGCGTTATCGCTTAGGTGTAAATCATCATCAAATTCCTGTTAACTCTCCAAAATGCCCTGTTCATAGTTTCCATCGTGATGGCGCAATGCGTGTTGATGGCAACCAAGGCAGTCGTATTGCTTATGAACCCAATAGCTATAACGAGTGGGAAGAGGCACGTCACCTAGAAGAGCCCGCGCTTGATCTTATGGGTCCGGCTTCTCGTTGGGATTTCCGCGAAGATGACAACAACTATTTTGAGCAACCCGGAAAACTTTTCATGCTCATGGATGATGCTGCAAAACAACGCTTATTTGAAAATACAGCTCGAAATATGGGAGATAGTGAAGACTTTATTAAAGTCAGACATATTACTCACTGCTATAAAGCACATCCTGATTACGGAACGGGGGTTGCGAAAGCCCTTGGTTTTGACATTGATACAATTATTGCGGATATGAAATAATTATTTCATACAACATGCAGTGAGATTCAGCTCATAAATTATGGGTTATAAAACAGCACTAATTAGCCATCCTTTTCAAGGATGGCTTTTTTATATCGAATAAATTGACACTAATCTTCTATATAATGATAAAATATCAGGTCGATTTTTAGATGTTAATGTGATGCTCAAATATCCATAGTTCTGATTTATCTATGATTCTCATCTACCTCCAGATACATCACTACTGTTTCGAGCGGGATACAATCACATCATAAAGATCGAATATTAAAACAATAGAAAGCAGAAACTATCTGCCTTGCAAGGCTCTTGACACTCTAAAAGGATATTTATTATGTTTTATCAGTTAGCTAAAAATCGCGTATTAGAAACAGAGCGCCTAATTCTACGTCCGATAACACTCGATGATGCGCATGATCTCTTTGAGTATGCAAGTGATCCTGAGAATACAAAAATGACGTTTCCAACACATAAGTCAATTGATGAAACAAATTGGGTGATTGCAAATTTATTTATGAGTGCGCCACTTGGTAACTTCGCAATTGAATTGAAAGAGTCTGGGAAAATGATCGGCACTTGTGATCTTCGTGTCAATGAGAGTGAAAAAAGTGCAGAACTTGCCTATGCCATTAACAAAAAGTATTGGGGACAAGGATATGCTCCTGAAGCGGCTAAAAAACTCGTAGAATTTGCCTTTGACACACTCAAAATAGAGCGCTTATGGGCAAAATTTGCATCAGGGAATCCTGCATCTGGCAGAGTAATGGAGAAAATCGGTATGACACAAGAAGGTATTTTACATCACACCAAAAACCTCTGCGGAGATTACGTTGATCAAATTGTCTTTAGTCGAATTGCTAAATCATAAACCTCAAAAAAGGGAAGCAATTAGACTTCCCTTTTTTTACCCTTATAATAAAACCCCATAGGTT
>CANRON010000139.1 GCA_947632245.1 uncultured Ignatzschineria sp.
GTGAGTTTTGGGATTGCAATTTTCTTAACGGAGCTATCGCCGCCTTGGCTTAGACGCCCAATAGGCGTTGCT
Organism: uncultured Ignatzschineria sp.; assembly: GCA_947632245.1. Taxonomy (GTDB): domain Bacteria; phylum Pseudomonadota; class Gammaproteobacteria; order Cardiobacteriales; family Wohlfahrtiimonadaceae; genus Ignatzschineria. The sequence continues at coordinate 73 of CANRON010000139.1, forward strand.
GTTGAACTCCTCGCCGCAATTCCGAGTATTGTTTATGGTATGTGGGGGCTTTTTGTATTTGCACCGCTCTTTGCAAAGTATTTCCAGAAGCCGATTGAAAACTTCAGTAAAGGGATTCCTTTTTTAGATGAGCTATTTAAAGGTCCGGCATTTGGTATTGGTATCTTAACGGCGGGAATCATCTTGGCGATTATGATCATTCCTTATATTGCCTCTGTGATGCGTGATGTATTTGAAAGAACGCCGAGAATCATGAAAGAATCCGCATACGGGCTCGGCGCTACAACTTGGGAAGTGATCTGGAAAGTGATTTTACCTTATACCAAAAAGGGTGTGTTTGGCGGGATCATGCTGGGTCTTGGAAGAGCGCTCGGCGAGACAATGGCAGTAACGTTTGTGATTGGTAACACCTATCAATTTGATAGCTTCTCATTATTTGCACCTGGCAACAGTATTACCTCATCCCTTGCAAATGAGTTTGCAGAAGCATCGAGTGAATTACATACAGCAGCATTGATGGAGCTTGGATTACTGCTCTTTATCATTACCTTTATCGTACTCGCAATCTCTAAAGTATTTATGAAGCAGGAGCGTGCATAAAATGACAGCGCAAACTCAATCAACGTATAATCGTGCCGAAGTAATGGCAGCACGCGCAAAGAAACAGCAAAGACGTAAGATTAAGAATCAATTTGCGATTACTCTATCACTGATTGCAATGGCATTTGGTCTATTCTGGCTCATCTGGATTCTCTGGACAACGGGGACGAAAGGAATTGGCGGGATTTCGCTCCAGTTCTTTACAGAAATGACGCCGCCCCCGAATAGTGAAGGCGGGGGGTTACTCAATGCGATCGTGGGCAGTGGAATCTTGATTCTATGGGCAACTGTGATTGGAACGCCACTTGGAATTTTAGCCGGCGTATATCTCGCTGAATATAATGCAGCAGGGCGTCTATCTGCCGTGATTCGCTTTATTAATGATATCTTGCTTTCTGCGCCCTCCATTGTTATCGGCCTGTTTGTCTATACTGTCGTCGTTGTGAGAATGGGACACTATTCAGCAGTTGCGGGTATTATTGCGCTTGCCTTGATTCAGATCCCGATTGTGATTCGTACCACAGAAAACATGTTGTTATTAGTGCCGAATACATTGCGTGAAGCGGCTTATGCGCTCGGTACGCCGAAGTGGAAGATCATTATGCGAATTACGCTTAAATCATCGATCTCCGGCATTATGACAGGAATCCTATTAGCCGTTGCGCGTATCTCAGGTGAAACGGCACCGCTACTCTTTACAACGCTTTCCAATCAGTTCTGGAGTACAAACTTGATGGAACCGATGGCAAGCTTACCAGTCACGATCTATAACTTTGCAATGACGCCAGATAGTAACCTGCAAGCACTTGCTTGGTCGGGCGTGTTCTTTATCACGATGGCAATTCTTGCATTGAATATCATTGTACGTGTGTTCTTTAAGTCCAATACAAGAGACTAAGCGTGCGGAAATGATTATATTGAATAAAACTGTACTGTAAAGAATGAAATGAGAAGAGATTGTGAGTAATTGCTTGAATCCAAAGAAAATATACCAATTGTCACAGTCTTGTTATATATGTTGAATAAAATATCACCGCTCTTCATAGTGATTTATTGTGAATGAAATAAGACCTTAAAAGAAGGGTGGGTGAATTTCTAAGCTCTCGTAGGAATAAAAAATGAATTTAGATACTAAACAGAATGTAGAATCACACGATGCATTTGCCGCAGCTGCGAATAAAAAAGCACCGGTAGTAGAAGAGCGTAAGGCTAAAATTAGCGTACGTAATTTAAACTTCTATTATCAGAAATTCCACGCACTCCATGATATTACGCTCGATATTCCTGAAAACCAGGTGACAGCTTTCATTGGTCCATCTGGTTGTGGTAAATCAACATTGCTCCGCACATTTAACAAGATGTTTGAACTCTACCCAGAGCAGCGTGCAGATGGGGAAATCCTTATCAATAATGAAAATATTCTGACGAGTAAGCAAGATGTTGCACTCCTTCGTGCAAACGTCGGTATGGTTTTCCAAAAGCCGACTCCATTTCCGATGTCTATCTATGACAATATCGCTTTTGGCGTAAAGCTTTTTGAAAACCTTTCACGTGCGGATATGGATGCGCGTGTAGAATGGGCGCTCTCAAAGGCAGCGCTCTGGACAGAGACAAAAGATAAGCTTCATGAGCACGGCACAAATCTCTCAGGGGGGCAGCAACAGAGACTCAGTATTGCGCGCGCAATTGCGATTCGCCCAGAGATTTTATTAATGGATGAGCCATGTTCAGCGCTTGACCCGATCTCAACGGGGAAAATTGAAGAGTTGATTTTCGAATTAAAAGAAGAGTATACGATTGTTATGGTAACGCATAATATGCAGCAAGCAGCACGTTGCTCGGACAAAACGGCATTTATGTATTTAGGTGACCTCATTGAATTTAATGATACAGACACTATCTTTACTAAGCCACATCACAAACAGACTGAAGATTACATCACAGGGCGCTACGGTTAATACTTAGCCGCTGATAGAAGCTTCATAAATCACCAAATTCCAAATAAAGATAGGGGTTTTTAGATATGAAAAAATTAGATTTCAATAGTCATATCTCAGCGCAGTTTAACTCAGAGCTTGAGCGCTCAATGAGTAAAGTGCTCGAGATGGGTGGGTTAACAGAGCGTCAAATTCGGGACTCTATTAAAGCCATGACAACGCGTGATGAAATTTTAGCACGTGAAATCATTGAGCGTGATGAAGTCATTAATGAACTTGAAGTAGAGATCAATGAGCTGTGCATCATGATTATCGCAAAGCGCCAGCCGACAGCAAGTGACTTACGCCTCTTAGTTGTAATCATCAAAACGATTGCAGAGTTAGAGCGTATCGCTGATACGGCGCGTAATATTGCGAAAATGGCATTCACGCCGTTACCTGAGCATCATGAATCTCTGTTAGTAGCGCTTGAATCACTCGCAAATCGCAGTTTGAGTTTCTTTGAAAAAGTACTAGATGCATTTGCCCGTATGGATTTAGAAGCGGTGCTTACGATCTATCCTGAAGATGACAAGATCGATAGTGAATATGACAATATTATCCGTCAATTGATGACATATATGATGGAAGACCCGCGTTCAATTCCGGCAATTTTAAAAGCGATGAACTGCGCGCGTTCGCTTGAAAGAATCGGTGATCGTTGTCAAAATATTTGTGAATTCATCATCTATTTTGTCAAAGGTGTGGATATTCGCGTTCAAAAAAATGAGCGTCTGCAAGAGCTTCTTGATCAGCGAGATCGTAAAGCACTTTAACTGTAATGATAGTGCTAATGATAAATTTAGCTGTTTAAGTCATTAGAATACTTAAAACCGACCTGTAAAATATAGGTCGGTTTTTTTGTGAGCAAAGCAATAGTCTGCTTTTATTGCGATCTTGCCTTTATGCCTATGTTTATGTCTTGTCGGAGGTTTACAAAAA
>CANRON010000140.1 GCA_947632245.1 uncultured Ignatzschineria sp.
ATATGTTTATCAGTTTTACGTCAGTTTTATATTTTAGACACAGATTAGCCTCCCTTAAGGCGATATATTTCACACTTAATATCATGTATCTCAATCATTTTCTTCTGAAAAAAATGATTACTCTCCAAATGAATGCGCAAAAAGTATGCAAAAATAATTTTCTTTTACGGCCTTATTTCACTGTGAAACCTCTTTTTTTATTCTTTCAAATCATGGGTACTATCTTCAATCCCGACGATGTATTTTGTTCTTACAATAAGTCAAGCTCATCAAACAGCAGTAAAATCGCGTGTTGAATTAAGAAGTTGGATCCGTATAATCATAAAGGTCTAGATTAAAACGTAACAATTTAGGCCGCCTAAATGGTAGTTATCAATTTGAGAAGTTTGAGTTTTTTTACGTAATGATTTAATCATTTTTTCTCGCTTCTCCCCTCTTATAACCAACTGAGGTTATCTGCCAAATAAAAAATCAATTTTAAGACCCCTCCTATGGTCTCGTTTTTGCGCGCCCGTAGGAAAAGGAAAGTATTTATTTTATGGCTATTATCAGTGTTAAAGATTTATCGCTCATCTACGGAGCAAACAAAAAACAAGCCGCAGCGCTCTTAGAACAAGGTGCTTCTAAAGAGGAGATCTTAGATCAGACAAAAGCTGTCATTGCGGTGAATAAAGCAAATTTCAATATACAATCTGGCGAGATATTTGTCGTGATTGGTTTATCTGGGAGCGGGAAATCATCTCTACTCAGATGTCTCAATCTCCTCAATGTCCCAACAAAAGGCTCTGTCATTATTAATGGCGTTGATATCACTAAGGTTTCAAAAAAAGCGCTAATAGATATTCGCCGAGAGCAAATTGGGATGGTTTTCCAACATTTTGCCCTTCTCCCCCATAAAACAATCCTCGACAATGTCGCCTTTGGACTCGAAATCAAAAAAATGTCTCTCAATGAGCGCCGTGAAAAAGCGACGAAGGTCATTGAGATGGTGGGTTTAAAAGGGTATGAAGATTCCTTTCCCAATCAGTTAAGTGGTGGTATGCAACAGCGCGTAGGGATTGCGCGAGCACTTGCCAATGATTCAGAAATCTTACTCATGGATGAATCATTTAGTGCGCTTGATCCATTGATTCGTTCACAAATGCAAGATGAATTAATCGAGATACAAGAGAAACTAAAGAAAACAATCGTCTTCATTACTCATGATTTAGATGAAGCGCTTAAGCTAGGCGATACCATTGCCATTATGAAAGATGGTGTCATTGTCCAGCAAGATACCCCAGAAAATATTCTCCTCAATCCCGCGAATGATTATGTGCGCTCATTCGTCAATGATGTTGATTCAACAAAAGTCATTACCGCATCTAGTCTTATGAAGAAATTTACAGAACGCATACATATCGAAAAAGATGGCCCTGCGACTGCATTACGTCGTATGGAGCGCCATAGCCATCATTTCTTGCCGGTTGTATGCCGGGGGAATATTTTTGTGGGTTATCTTCGAATCAATACTGCGAGACGCTTGCTTCGAGATAATTTTGACAGAATTACCGCAGATGATCTCATCAAAATCCCCACAGTTGAACATCATCAACCCATCTTGGAATCACTCCCTTGCTTTGCCGGTCATACTTATCCGTTAGCGGTGCTCGATGATAAACAACGCCCACTAGGATATCTTCGTTATACGAAAGTCATTGAGATGCTCTCTGAAGATGATTTATCTGAAGAAGGGATTCATCCCCCAAATGAGAAAAGTCCGATCCACAACCAGAAGGTAGGTGCTTAATATGAATTTTAATATTGAAGTGGGTAAATATGTCGAACAGTTTGTAGATTGGCTTTCAACCGTTGGCAGGCCTTTTTTTAACCAAGTAGCTTATATCATCGGCAACTCGGTAAAAACCCTACAATCAGGCTTAAACGATATCAATCCTTTTGTGATGATCGCTCTTATTGCGCTCCTTGCCTTTCTGGCAATGACGGGTATTAAAAACTTTAGCGCTGGTGTTAAAAATATTAAACGCAGTATTGGACTCCCCTTATTTGTTGTTTTAGGTCTTTTTCTCGTATATAGCATGGGCTTTTGGGGTCAACTGATCGATACATTAGTGCTTGTGATTGTTTCGACAATTATCATCTTAATTATCGGAATTCCACTAGGAATACTCTGTGCTAAAAACAGTAAGACAGATGCAGTAGTCCGTCCTATATTAGACTTTATGCAGACAATGCCTGCATTTGTCTATTTAATTCCCGCAATTCTCTTCTTCTCTGTGGGAGATGTTCCCGGCGTGTTAGCAACCGTTATTTTCTCACTACCGCCGGCAGTAAGAATGACGACCCTTGGCATTAAAGAAGTACCTGAGGATATTATTGAAGCATCACTTGCCTTTGGTTGTACCAATTCACAAATGCTCTATAAGGTACAGATTCCGCTCGCGATGCCGACAATCTTAGCCGGCATTAATCAAACGATTATGTTAGCGCTCTCAATGGTTGTAATTTGCTCTATGGTCGGCGCCGGGGGACTTGGGGAAAGTGTTTATGCAAGTATTCAACAAGCGAATATGGCGCTTGGTTTTGAGGCGGGTCTCTCCATTGTCATTCTTGCGATTATTTTAGACCGCATTACCCAAGCCATTGGTCGTAAATAAGTACCCATTGTGAATACTCACAATAAACATCCATATTTCTATCTCTTTTTAATTTTTAATATTTAATATTTAATATTTATGAAGGACTATTATGAATAAGTTATTTCGAACGATTGCAATTGCAGCCGTCTCTATTTTCACCCTAGCCGCATGTGGCGCAGATGATGCCCAAAAGCCTGTTAAAATCCTCTACCCAAGCTGGGCAGAAGGTGTAGCAATGACACATCTTGCCGAGTATGTACTTGAAGATAAGGGTTTTGAGGTTGAAACAACTCTTATCGAGCCAGGCCCGCTTTATGCAGCACTATCAAAAGGTGATGCGGATCTCTATTTAGATGCATGGCTTCCCCATACACATAAAGACTATTGGGAAAGATTTGGCAATAAGCTCGATGTGCTCGGCGTTGTTTTTGACGATGCGAGTTCAGGCCTAACCGTTCCTGCCTATGTAGAGATCGATTCTATTGAAGAGCTTAATGACAATCGTGAGATGTTCGATGGCAAAATCTATGGTATTGGGTCAGGTGCTGGACTTCATGGGCATACGATTCGCGCAATTGAAGAATATCCATTAGATTATGAGCAAATCACATCTTCTGAGAGCTCAATGATGGCGGAACTTCGCCGTGCAGTTGCCACCGAAGAACCCATTATCATCACTGGCTGGAAACCTCATTACATGTGGGATATGTATGATCTTAAATTATTAGATGACCCAAAAGATATTTTCTTAACGGATCAAATTCAGATCTTATCGCGCCAAGGATTTAAAGAGGATCACCCAGAAGTTACCCATTTTCTCGGTAACTTTCAATTTGATTCAGACAAGCTACATGAATTAATGGGCATGGTCGGCGAAGATAATCGTAATCCTCAAATAGGCGCTAAAAAATTCTACGAAAAGTATAAAGATGAAAT
>CANRON010000141.1 GCA_947632245.1 uncultured Ignatzschineria sp.
CTTCGAAAAAAGCTGGGAAATGATTTTATTAAAACACGTCGCAATTTAGGATATACATTAGGGACTGCATGATGAAGCTAAGGCAATGGTGGAAAGCACGTAAAAAAAGAGGACGATATTCTCTGCGCGCAACCTTGATCACCAGTATCGTTGCATCAACGTTATTGGTGTCGGGGATTAGTCTTTCCATCACGACTTATTTAAGCTGGGAGCAGACGAAAGAAGTGTTAGATGAGGCATTAAAGCGCTCGGCACAAACGCTTGCGCATTTTGCCCATCGTGAACAAATTACAGCGAACAGCCGACCTGTGAGAGGCCCTGTTGAGCTAGAGGATGATGAATTCTACTTTCAAATTATATCGAAAGGTGCAGTCGTTGCCAAAAGTGGTGCGGCACCGAATCTGCCTTTTATTGGAAGTGATCGCGGGGGATTTAAAGGATTTAAAACAGCACAGGTCAACGGGACGCAGTGGCGAGTATTCGTTTTAAAACCACGGCATTCCAATATAGAAATTCAAGTCGCGCATGCAGTAGAGATGCGTTATGAGTTTTTAGAGGATCTTGCTGAAGAACTAGTCATTGTTGGGTTGATAATTCTAATCATATCGCTCTTATTTAATGGGTTATTAGTCTACTTTGGTTTAAAACCATTGACTGAAATGTCCCAAAAGATAGGGGATATCTCGCCACAAAATTTAAAGCCGATTGATGTTGAGAGTTGTGCGAAAGAGATCATCGCGATTGAAGAATCCTTGAATATGTTATTGGTGAATCTAGAGATATCAAGGCGTCATGAAAGACAGTTTACGGCAGATGCCTCGCATGAGTTACGAACGCCGCTCAGTGCAATACAGATGAAGCTGCAATTATTAAAACGTATTCGACCTGAATTAGTGGCGGATTTGATGCCGTTGCAGCATGATGTGGAGAGAGCGACACATCTTATAGAGCATTTAATGTTACTCGCGCGCCTTGATCCGATGTCAGTGAGCTCGAGTGAAAAGCTCGTGTGTACCGGCGTATCGGTATCGCAACTATTTGCTGAAGTTGTTGATGTGAATCAGGCGGAAGCGTTGAAAAAATCAATACATATCCAGTGTGTTGATACGGATGTTGTAGTGAGGGCAAATTACGACCTTCTCTTTATTGCGCTGAAAAATCTTGTGAATAATGCTGTGAAATATGCGCCGGAAGGTTCGGCTGTTATGCTGTCTGCAAAAGAGAATCATGATTCCATAGAAATTATTGTGACAGATAATGGTAATGGTGTGAGTGAAGAAGAACTAGAGAGATTGACGCAAAGATTTTATAGGGTGCTGGGCACCAATGAGATTGGCAGTGGACTTGGGTTATCAATCGTCAGAAAGATTGTAGAACTCCATAATGGTGGGTTGCAATTACTATCAAAGCCTGCGATTCAAGGATTAGAGGTTAAATTAATATTTCCGAATAAAACAACGCGTAAGGCTTGATCTATCTAGTTGAATGGTATGGTATATAAGTGATAGAAATGGTAAACAGCTAAAAATATTTCATAGCTTAAGTTTTGGTTAAGGTTTTAATGTTTTAATACACTCATGGAAAGAAAACATCCTTTGAAACAAACTAACAAATAGGAAAATGGATATGAAAAAATTAACATTGGTGACAGCACTTATTTTGGGTTCATCAGTTGCTTTTGCACAATTTACAGGCCCTGCATCAACTGCTGGCTATAAAGGTCCAAGTGCTGAAGGTGCAAATGGTGCGATTACTGTAGAGCAAGCAATCTCAGCAAGAGATGATTCAAAAGTCACGCTTGAAGGATCGATCGTAAAACATCTTGGCGGTGAGAAATACCTATTTAAAGATGCAACGGGTGAGATTGAGATCGAACTTGATCATGATGATTGGAATGGCTTACAAGTAGGACCAGATGATACCGTCATTATTTATGGTGAAGTGGATCATCATCGTCATAGAGCAACGGATATTGATGTTGATCGCATTATGAAAAAATAAGACTGATCTTAAATGGATAGGTCATACAGAAATCCTTTAAATCTCATATAGCAAGTGTGAACCTTTTAAGGGTAGAAGCCTCGACTAAGTCGGGGCTTTTTTATGCTGATGATATTTAACATATTGATCTTGATCATGAATGTGAGAATTTTGATAAAAGCATTATGAATACTTAAGATAGCTTTAAGAATGAAATGATTTAATGGAATCAGTAAGAAACAGAACTAAACAAGAAAGATCTGTGATTGATTGGTGAATGAAATAGGAGATTAATATTATGCGTCAATTAGTATTAGTAACAACTTTAATTCTGAGTTCCTCGATTGCTTTTGCACAATTTAATGGGTCGGCGGCAGATAATGGGGAGCGGCAATCTGGCGCTAAAAGTGGGCAGATGATGAATCAGCAACAGCCTATGAATAATCAAAAAGGACAGGGGCAAGGGCGACATCAAGGGCAGATGCAACATCAGCATAATCAAGGTCAAGGAAATCATCAAAACCACATGCATCAGCAAAGAGGCAATGGGCAAGGAATTCAGCAAGGACAGATGCATCAACAGAATACCCCGCAAAAAGGCCAGCATCAAAACCACATGCATCAGCAAAGAGGTAGTGGGCAAGGAATTCAGCAAGGACAGATGCATCAACAGAATACCCCGCAAAAAGGCCAGCATCAAAACCACATGCATCAGCAAAGAGGTAGTGGGCAAGGAATGCAGCAAGGACAGATGCATCACCAGAATAACCCTCAAAAAGGCCAGCGCCAAAATCAGATGAATCATCAAAATGGTAATGGCCAGGGAATGCATCAAGGTCGCATGCGTCATCAACAGAACAGTAATTGATAATAAAGTAGACTAATTTAAATGTAGAGCGCCGATCTGAACCGGCGCTTTTTTGATGGGTATGAAAAGCGATTGATATATTGCGAACAACGGCTGAATAGTTTATATTCATATTCCCTTTTTTGGGTCAACTTTGGAGTTTTCACAATGACAAATACAATCATTAATCCCAATACGGTTTTTAATAGCTTGCAATAGGGCTTTAGTCAGGCTGTTGTGACCGAAGGACGCCGGCAGATTTTTCTATCGGGGCAAGTAGCGGTCGATGAGAATGAGAATTTAATTCCCGGCGGTATGCTTGAACAGGCGCGCGCTTCTTTGGAGAATATCCGAAAGGTGCTAGCGGCGGCAGGTGCTGAGATGAAAGATGTGAGTATGCTCCGTATCTATATTCGTCACGATGCTAATAGCCATGAAGAGCAGCTCGATATTGCCAATGCCTTGAAGGAATATTTTGGCGATCATGCGCCGGCATCTTCATGGATTATTGTCTATGGATTGACAGTGGCAGAGTGGTTAATTGAAATTGAAGCGCAAGCGGTTGTTTCCATATAACAACGCTACACATGAGGATAATGAGATTAAGCCTTAAGGTTTAAGCTTTAAAAAGGGCGATAGAGATATCGCCCTTTTTACATGATTCATATATTGCCTTTTCGGCTCCCTATGAAGTGGATCATAAGGGAGAGAAGCGTTAAGACAATGAGTGTGA
>CANRON010000142.1 GCA_947632245.1 uncultured Ignatzschineria sp.
CAGAGGCAGGTTCACCGGTTAATGCATCTTCTTCGGCTTCTACGAACTCCTGGTCCATAAAGGATTTATAAGAGTCATCCATGATTTCAATCCATGGCTTTGGAAGAACTGATGCAAGCGTACCTGTGATGGTAGAGCTGTAGCTCTTGTTACGGAATCCCATAATGTCTTCTTTTTTATCATCTTGCCAAGATTTTAGAATGAGACCTTGCTCATAGACATTAAAGTCAGGATAGTCCGTCTCTTTTAAGATATCTTGGATATATGCAGCTTGGTAATCAATCATGTCTGTACTCGTTGATTGTTGTTTGAGTTTTTCAATCCAAGCTTCGCTATCTGCGCGCATTGCTTCTTTCGATGGAAGTTTCTGCTTACCCATAATAATATCTCTGACATACCAAGCTTGCGTATCAAACATATTGAATGTGTAATATTGATCTTGCATGCCGACATAGAGCATCTTCGGATTGTCAATGAAGCAAACACCTTTATAAAGATTTTCAGGATAGATACTTTCACATGCTTTTAATCTTACATTGTCGTGTAGGAATGGGAAGTTAAACTTAAAGCCCGTACAGAGAATAACGGCATCAATCTTTTTGGTCGTGCCATCTTTAAAGTGGGCGATATTCTCGTCCATTTTAATCAGTAAGGGGACTTCGGAGAAGCCCTCAGGCCAATCATGACCAATTGGATTTGTACGATAACTAAATGTGATCGATTTCGCGCCATACTTATAACATTGTGTTCCGATATCTTCAGCGGAGTAACTACTGCCGATAATCAATACGTCTTGATCTTTAAATTCGCGGGCATCTCTAAACTCATGGGAGTGCAGTACTCGACCAGAACTCATGGAAAGCCCATCAAATCTTGGAATGTGTGGAGTAGAGAAGTGACCTGTTGCGCAGACAACATAATCAAATTCTTCTGTGATAAGAGTATCTGTATCATGATTCATGACGGATACTGTAAATACTTCTCTATCCTGATCATACTCAACCCAGCGTACAGCGTGATTGAAGCGAATATATTGTCTGATGTTGTTTTGTTCAACACGGGCAGTGACATAATCTTTTAATACTGCGCGGGGAACATAGGAGGGAATAGGCTCTTTGAAGTGGTCATCAAAGGTGTAATCACCAAACTCAAGTGCTTCTTTAGGTGCGTTGATCCAAAGGAATCGATACATACTGCCATGAACAGGCTCACCATTTCGATCGGTACAGGTTTCCCAGTTATAACGCCACATTCCACCCCAATCAGCTTGTTTTTCAAAGCAGACAATCTCAGGAATGGCTTCTCCTTGATCGCGTAATGTTTGAAAAGCTCTTAACTGTGCAAGACCACTCGGTCCTGCGCCTAAAACTGCAATTCTTGTTTGTCTATTCATAAAGTCCTTCTTTTTTACTGAACACTCTATAACCCTAACCAAAATAATGATGGTATACAAGTTGACAACATGCTAATAAATCTATATGTAAACTTGTCAGTTATGGGCTTTAAGGGGTATCTTCAAAAACGGATTAAATAACTTCGAAACTCACGAGCATCAGTGTTAAGTCAGCGAATTTGATAAAAGTGTAAAGATGAATAATCGCTTAGAGTTATCGGTAATGAGGCTTTGTTTTCTTTGAGCGCTCAATCTTTGTGTAGTTTTTTTGTAGTTAAACCCCTTACATGCAATTGATAGCTAGATACTGGTGTGAAAAGTGAGAAGTGATCAATTATTGATCAACTATGTATTTAGTGGCTTTGATTGGTAAAAAGGAGAAAAAATAAATCCTATTTAACGCCAAAAACCATGGGAATGGCATGTAACGATAAATATGTAGTACATTACCAGCATAAAAAATGCTGATCGAGAGTGATATTCAATACGTATTCTGGTACGTACTACTCCGTATTTCCATGCCCATAACCTATTGAGATAAAATTAATGGTTGATTTAATGATCTAGGGTATTAGCTTGGTTAGATATTTTCTGTCAGAAGAAGCTTCCAATCTTGGTTTCTCGCGATTTCAATCACTGCGTTATTCAATGCAGCTTTGGCAAGCGTATATGATTTTGCTGAATTGCTAGACATTTCCACAATCACTTGATAACTCGTGGCCGTGGAAGATAATAGCTGGCGTGTAGAGATGGTAATATTTTTTACGGCATTGGCCAAAGACTCATCTGCGCGGCTAATAGCGGCTTGGATTTTCTCAGGCATAACAGCTTTTATTGTCGCGAAATCTAATCGATTTTCGGGTGTATCTTCAAGGGTCATATTGAGGGTTAAACTGTATCCTCGGGAGAGATTGCTGAACTTTAGTTTATAAAATTCGGCGGTACCCATAAGAATGCTTGCACCTTCATGATCTAAATAGATCGCTTCAGGTGTTTGTCGAATGACTTTGACAATACGTTTATCCGGCAGCACTAAATAGTCACCTTTTCGGCTCGGAAACCACAACTCATCAGTAATTGTCTCTCTTGAATAAAATTTCTCAATCAGATCAATCGATACATGTAATTCGCCATTATCGAGTAGTGGATTTGTTAAGTAGACGTTGCTTAGGCTTATTTTGCTAATTTCCCAAGGGATATCATTATAGATAATTCGCTCGCCTTCACGCGCTTGGCCTAAATTTAAAAAGATCCGCAATCGATTAAGGTAATTGGGGATAGTGGCTCTAAAGCTTAGAATAAGCATAAAAATAACCAGAACAACAACACCAAAGAGCATGATATTACCGCTAGTATGCAATATTACAAGAAATATCGCGATTGAGAAGAGCACATTAATAGCTTGTAAAATGAGCAGTAAAAACCGCCATTTGAAATTAAGTGCACGCTTGCGATCACGATGTTGGTAAGCGGTATAAATATGAACAAGTCTATTGATGAAGTAGTAAGAAACAAGTGAGGCAATGGCAGCAAAAATGAGTGATAATCCCTCATTCTTTGCAAATGACCATAAGTTGTCTGTAATCCGTACAAAGAAACTGCGATTATCCGTTAAGTCTTGTAATTTTAACTCCACGATATTTTTTTGGTGTTCTAAGGATTTGAGTTTATCTGACCACTCTTCATTCACCTTATTCAGCATTTTTAAAGATTGAGGTCTGAGTTCTTCAGGAGAAATGCTATTGAGCGTTTCTAATCCTAGCGAGGCAACTGCGATCTTATTTTCAAGCGCCTTATTATCTTCAATTAAGAGATCTTTTGTTCTCGCCTTTTCAGTGGCACGTTGCATTTGTGCAAAAAAGGGTTGGAGGATTTGGATGACTTCTTGTTGCCAGTTATAATTGAGATCCGCATTTACCTCTTCATGTTCTGGTGTTTCAAATAGCGTGAGATCTATGCCCCCTAATACTGTTTGCTCAAAGAGTGTCGCAAAATCTCTATTTTGAGCACTCAGCGTTTGTAGACGTTGCGTGAGATCTGTTTTATCTTCTTCGGTAAGGTTTTTATCATTTAATTGTTTTTGAATCTCTTTTTTGCGCGTGGCAATATCTTCGATTTTAAGTTCGATATCATTGAGTTTTTCA
>CANRON010000143.1 GCA_947632245.1 uncultured Ignatzschineria sp.
TGCCTGTTTTACATTACAATTGAGAATGTCTATATGATAATTCTTCGCTTCTTCAAAATTAGCTGCGCCTAAATTAGCGTGATGAAATGATGTGTCTTGTAAGTCGGAATAAGAGAAATTGGCGCTTTCACAATTGGTTTCACCAAAATCAGCATTATGAATTTCACATTCTATAAATACCGTGTTTTGTAGCGCAAGACCAAAAAAGGAAGAGTCATGTAGTAGGCATCTTTCGAAATGTAAAGGGTAAGCGATGCCAATTGAGGCCCAGGCAGCACGGGTCCAATTCACACCGACAGCCTTACAATCAATAAATTTAACGGCATTGAATTTGCTAAAATTAGGTTTTATAAGACTGAGATTACAATTTATAAATTCACACTCAATAAAATGGCAATATGCCAACTCAGCCTCACTAAAATCACAATTATCAAATAGGCACGCTTCAAAATGTTTACGAGTGAGGGTCGATTTTTTTAAATTTAGCGCTGTAAAGGTTTGATCATAATATTCATTTTTCGATGTCAACATGCGATACCTAATCCGTGATACAAGAAGAAGTATCATTTTATGGCATCTATATACAACCATCAAGCCGCACAATATCACGGTGCTGATGAATGCCAAAAAGCGATTGATATTTTATTACAATGCCCTTACTCTTTTTTGCTTTGCGGTTGATGAATTTTGTCTATATCTAGTCCGAGGTACTCCAAAAATTCGATATTTACTGAACGCGTGTTATCCCCACCCCAATCAGATAGATAACGTACCGATACTTCCTCTTTATTAATCACCAAGCTAGAATGCTCCCTATCGGATGCCGGATATAAGAGAAAAAAATAAGCATTGTTTTCAAATAATTTCGCATGTGTGCCTGATTTTTCGGATAACTGTAACAGACCAAAATCCTCTTTAGAGTAGGTTCTTTTTAATGTCTGAGCATCGATAATACCGCCGCTATCCACGAAAAAGCGCTCTGCATTACTATAACCTTTAAATAACCCATATAATTCTCCCTCAATTTGGATCGACTCGATAACGGTAGTGTTCTGTTGATCATAAAAATCGACTACAATTCGATACAAGATATCTCCTTGTAGAAGATATTGAAAATCAGCGTCAAGATATAGCTCATATACAGGAGAGCCATCTTTTTTAAAGGCTTCATTGATCTCATATATCGTGCCTATTGGATCTTTCATCGCAATAAAATAGACGGTAGATTCATCTTCGAAAAATGCCAATGCACTATACTTCTCACGTTTATTCTTCTCACTCTCTTCATAATCGAAATCGAGATGATATTCCGGCGGTAGTTCTGGGCTAATGGCTAATAAATTAATCGAATCCCCCTTGAAGTAAGGATCAAACGTAAGGTTGTTTTCCGCATCAAAATAGATCAGCCTGCCATTACCATCAATAATGGATGATTTGGTGAAATTTTTAATCGGTAAAGATATCGATTTTAAGTGCCGCAGACCAAGCACAGGGCTGGTTTTAATATCGGAATAGATAATGAACTCATTCTCTTGGACAAATTGTTCAAACTCTTCATAGTCTTTGAGACACTCATCTCTAAAATAAGGATCTTGCAGGCATGATTCTTTAGTATTTGGATAGTATTGGCTATTTTGAGGATTATGTTTGTAAGTTGCCAGAATGACATTTTGATCATCTGTATAAAGTATTGTATCCCTATTACTACTAATGACATCTTGCAAGGTGTTGACGTTAAGAGAGATAGGAATCCTCTGATTAATATAGTAAAAATATTGATCATCATAATGCCAGTGTTTTCTATATAGTTCGTTCTTTTGAAAAACAAAGGTATCAGGGTTCGCTTTTTCGATCATACCCTCTCGAAAATAAACATGATTTTGATCCTTGCTGTAATTCGACCCGATTACTTCGAAGAACGAGGGATCTGCATGTTCTATGGCCTTTTCTCTGAAAAAGACATGTTCCTGATCTTTGGCATAATTCTCATCCACTACGTGAAAACTACCGGGATTAGCCCCTTCTATTTTTAGACCTTTATAATAAGCTAATGTTAAACTTTTCGCATATCCGTTATCAAGGGCTTGAAACGTCTCGTCATCACTAATCTTATAATAATCTGTCGTTTGTGACCTACAAGACTTATAAAAGCCGCAGGAATAGTTTCCCGTCGATCGATTGACTAAATAATTTATTCCCCCAATTTTCTGATAGCTATCACTTAATTGTGCAGGATAATCTATCTCACATCGAGTCGTTTCGACTAACTGAAACTCTCCTTCAATACTTTCGTACCAATGACATGTCTGCTTCGAGTGGTCACTCGGGCTATCATCACAGCCGTATAACATAATGACTGAAAAAAGGAGTAGTAAACGTATTTTAAATGTCATTAAATATCCCGACCAATCATTCTCTAAAAGTATCTATTTTTATGTATTGATGACACCCATAATCATTCACTTCAACGCTAATCCCACTGCTCTTGGATCATTTGGAATAACTCACGCTCTTCAAAACGAGTATGGCTAATTAAAAGCGTGCCCAATTGCTGAAGTTCGCTGATTGTAAGAATCCCTTTTTTAAGATAATTACGCAGCTCTGCATGATCATTATGAAATCGTGCTTTGACGGCTAAATCTAACGTATCGACGATGTGATTGAGCATCTGTTCTTCTTCTGTAAAGTGCGCTAGCAACATGATGCGATATTGTTCAAGTTCAACATTCCCTTTCTCAACGGAAATTGTGTTTTCAAGATACTTTCCCAATTTTAAAGCTTGATGATGCTCACGTGAGAATTCAATTAAACGCGGATCTCTTTTCATAATAATCCTTTACAATCAGCAGTAATATATATAAATCATCATAATTCATCTGTCATAAGTTCGCATTAAGTTTTATTCCTCTCGCTGTTTGAGTTATTAGGATAGTTACACTGGTATATCGCTCTTATTAAGGGGTTTCAGAGCTTTAAACCGATAGTAAATAACGATGAAAGCAGCGACTAACAGTGCAAATCCAGCCAATAATAGCGCAAAGTCTATTGCTCCCGTCGTTCTCTGGATTTTGTTCGTCAATAATGGACCTAAAATCTGGCCAATGCTATAACTTAATGTGACAAGCCCTAACAAGTTTAACCATTTGGGGGATTGTGTCTGCTTTGCAAGTGTCATGACTAAGACTGTTGTCCCCATAAAGGTTAAACCAACGCCTAGCGCACTAATAATCAGTAATATTTCGATGTGACTAAAGTAAGAGATGAATACAAATAGGCTCTGGCTGATTAGATTCGCAATCAAGGCGCTAAAAGTCCCCCATTTACTTTGGAGATAGAGCCATAAAAAACAGCTCACAATAGCGCCTATGCCTAATAAAGACCACAGATGTTGCATTATAAAAGCCCCTTCAATCTTATTCGCAATAACGGGAAGATAGGTAGCCGTAACGATATATCCGAACCCCGCAAGCCCATACAAAATGACTAAGGAAAACCACG
>CANRON010000144.1 GCA_947632245.1 uncultured Ignatzschineria sp.
ACGTAATAGCAATAATGACTCCAGATTATTGCAGAGAAAAGGCCTGATTTTTATTAATCAGGCCTTTTTGTATGTGGAAAATCTATGCTGATGGTTTACACCAACTGAACTCATGACTCTCGATGTTATCGTTTGAAATTTTGCTGAAAATCAAAAGAATCAAAATCAAGTGAACGGATATCTGCGCGTTGATGGGCGAACGAAGCTTTATGATGTATCGGCGCATGGCAATCCGTCTGTGAGGATTGATGAGATTCTGTTAAGTCCATCGCAGATACGATGGAAGCAGGGACTGTGAGCAGTGAACCTAAGGTTAGTAACGAGCTCTTTTTGAGAAAAGCCCGACGAGTTGTATTAAGCGAATGCATAGCGCTCCTCTTGAATAATATCAATATGAAAAGATCATTCAGAATTTTATGGAATGATTCATTGTGCCTTGCTTCTCGCTGATTTGCCAAATATTTTAGGTTTTTGAGTCACCCAATAGCTTTTCATAAGAGAAGAATCCATAATGATGAGATACCGCTGTATGGGTTGGCATATCTATTCTATCTATCCATTCAGCCAATTATGATTGTATTGATGATATTGGAGTCACAATGAGTAAAACTAAGAAAGTCTATCGCGCTAAAACCCATATTCGTGAAAATTATCAAGTAGAGATCAATGCTAGGGATCATATTGTCATCGCTGATGAACCAACACCTTATGGCGATAATACAGGTATGACACCTGTTGAGTTATTATTGGGTGCATTAGGTGCTTGTAAAAGTATGGTTTTTAAGAGCTCTGCGAAACGATTTAATGTGGAGATCGATCAGTTTGAGATTCTACTTGAGGGAGACTTTGATTCAGCAGGTTATTTGGGAGACCCTAATATTCCGATAGGTTTTAGTAATATTAGAAC
Source organism: uncultured Ignatzschineria sp. (assembly GCA_947632245.1). GTDB lineage: Bacteria > Pseudomonadota > Gammaproteobacteria > Cardiobacteriales > Wohlfahrtiimonadaceae > Ignatzschineria. Next base: position 908 of record CANRON010000144.1, read on the forward strand.
GATCTATAATATTCAATCAGCAAGTGCAAAGTCGGATGTTGAAAAGCTGATTCATCATGTTGAAACCCATTGTCCTGTTGCAGCAACGATTGATGTTGCACCACAAAAAGAAGTTGTGATTAATTATAATTCTGAGTTTTTTAGTTAATAATTTAAGAGTAATCATTTTCTAGTCCATTAAACTGGTTGAGTCTGATTGGTTATCGTATATCTAACTTCTATCCATAATAATATAGATTATATATTGAAGCTTATTTACAAATATTTATTTAACATGAGCATGTTCTATATATTGCAAATAGGAGGCTAGATGACGAAAGAGATGCTCTATCAATTTTTTGAAACAACCATTTGGCTCTATTTAGCAACCCCTCTATTCTTGGGTTTTGGCGCATATATAACTTATAAAGCTCGATTAATTCAATTTCGTTATGTTAAAGATATTCTCGATATGTTATTTGAGAAGCCCGAGAATAGAGCAGGCATTACGCCTTTTCAAGCTTTCAGCTTAAGTTTAGGTAGTCGAATTGGAGCAGGAAAGATTGTTGGTGTTGCTTTGGCGATTGGAATAGGCGGACCTGGTGCGATATTTTGGCTTTGGGTCAGCTCTTTTATCGGAATGACGTTAACGCTTATCGAAAATGTCTTATCACAAGTTTACAAAGTTAAGCAAGGTGACCTTTACCAAGGCGGACCTGCTTATTATATTAGAGAGGGGCTAAATAGCCCAAAAATGGGCGCCTTTTATGCGGTTTTAATGATCGTGATTTATGGGGTGTTTCTCAATAGTATTCAGACAAGTGCATTGGTTGCCACGATTAATTCAACATTTGATTTTGATCCGCTCTATTTTATTATGTTTATGATGATGGTTGTGTCAGTCATTATATTTGGTGGGCTTCGGCGTATTGCGCATGTGACACAGGCAGTGATTCCTTTTTTACTTCTATTTTATGCAGGTATTACATTCTATATTGTCGCTTCGCATATTAGTGATATTCCTCGGGTATTTTCATTGATTATTTCTAGTGCTTTTGGTGCAAAGGAGATATTGGGTGGGGGCTTTGGAATTGTCGTGATGGAAGGTATGCGTAATGGTATTCTATCCCATGAGACGGGGGTAGGGACGGTATCTGTTGCGGGTGCTACCGCAAACACCAGACATCCTGTTAATCAAGGACTCATTCAGAGTTTAGGGATTTTCTTAGATACCTTTATCATGAGTACAGGTACCGCATTTATTATTCTTCAAACAGGACTCTATGATAAAGGGGTGCTTAATGGCATGCTTTTAATGCAAGCTTCGATGTCCGTGCATTTGGGTAATATAGGCCCTTATATTATCTCTGTGATGTTACTACTTTTCTCGCTGACAACCTTTATTAGTAATTATTATTATGGTGAGGCGAATATGACTTATTTGAGTCATAATCGTAAAGTGTTAATAGGATATAGAGTGCTAATTATTGGGGTAATGTTCATGGGGGTATTTATGAATCTAGGACAACTTTGGAATATTGCAATCATATTAATTGGTATAGCGATTCTTTTTAATCTTATTACCCTGTGTTTCTTAAGTAAAACAGCTTACAAAGTCATTAACCATTATGTTGATGAACGTCGTAAGGGGATAAAACAACCACAATTTTATCAAGATTCTATAGAGGGTTTAAAGGGGGTTGAATGTTGGCCTGTTAAAATCCCACCGAAAGAGATGATGCATGAAGATCGCTATTTTAAAGCGATGCCTCCGCAGTAATAATATCTTTCTATGAGACTTTCTTTGCCATTCTTGTCCAATGAAAATAGCCGAAGATTGATACTACAAAATAGACTAAGAACATAATGCTTGAAGGATATTGTTCTTGATAGAAGAGCATTAAGCCTGTAATAAGATTTGCTGGAATTAAGAGTATCCATTGTTCTGCCCATCGACGAGTTGCCATCCAGATCGCTACAACATTCAGGCTTGTTGCTATCGTATCGCTTCCTAATACAAACCAAGAAGTTTCTGTTAAAAGCATCAGCAATCCCGCAATGATGATTATTGATCCTATTAAGAGCAGAATAACTTTACAGATCTCTTTTTTGGGCATTCTTAAGATCGGAATCACACTTGTTTTAGAAGCTTCCATGCCGGCAGGTGCGAGTTGTTCTCGATGCCATCTTGCCCACCCTACAATTGAGATTACAAAGAAGTAAGCATATATCAGGCTCATCGCATAGAATTCACTTTGATAGAAGATGTAAATATAGAGCACCGCCATCACAATGCTGGCGATCCACATACTTTTCTTTGCACGAAATTCTAAATAGAGATAGATAAAACCAATGATGGTGGCAATAAGCCCAAGATAATCGAGTTGGAGAATCTCTAGAATAATGTCCATTGTTTGGTATGCCTTATTAATATGGGGTTAGAAAATAGAAATATGCGTTAAACGGCGCATACGTAATTATTATTGCATCACTTTCTATTTTTATTTTAAATATTCGGTATGCCTCAGTTAGCCTCTAATTTAGAGGTGATTGCTATTGATCTGAAGCAGGGATTAAA
>CANRON010000145.1 GCA_947632245.1 uncultured Ignatzschineria sp.
CGTGAAGAAAATGGCGTAAAAACAGAACCGTATGAAACATTGATGTTTGATGTTGAAGAGAAACATCAAGGCGATATTATGGAACAGATGGGGATTCGCTTTGCAGAACTCCAAAACATGGTTCCAGATGGTAAAGGCCGTATTCGTATCGAGTACATCATTCCATCACGTGGCTTAATCGGCTTCCAAACTGAATTTATGACACTTACAAGTGGTACAGGTTTAATGTTCCATAACTTTGATCATTACGGTCCTATTAAGAAAGGCGCTGTCGGTCAACGTCAAAATGGTGTATTGATCTCAAACGGTCAAGGTAAAGCGCTTGCTTACGCACTCTTTAACCTTCAAGAACGTGGTCGCCTCTTTGCAAGCCATGGTGATGAGATCTATGAGGGTCAAATCATTGGTATCCATAGCCGTGATAATGACTTAGTTGTAAACGCACTTCGTGCAAAACAACTCACGAATATCCGTGCAGCTGGAACAGATGAAGCATTAACACTCGTAACACCTGTTCGCTTAACGCTTGAGCGTGCGATCGAGTTCATCGATGACGACGAGTTAGTAGAAGTAACTCCAAAATCAATCCGTATCCGTAAACGCTTCTTATCAGAAGCTGACCGCCGTAAGAATCAACGCGCAGCGAAAGACTAGTATTGTAAAAGGCGTCATCATATTCTTACCCTGTAAGGAAATGCCGACTTTATCATACAAATCTCTGATAACAGTGATGGATAAAAAGAAAACCGTTCAATAATTGAACGGTTTTTTGCTATTTATAAACATGGCTAAACATCACTGTTTTCAAGGCCTTCCGCAGTTACTAACGTTATCCATGATCTATGATCAACTTGTCCCTAAACTTATCCACAGAAATTGTGCATATCTTCTCATAAGGCCAGTTTTAAAAGGGTGAATTTATCCCCCCCTACAGCCTCAACCTGATATATAGAAATAATTCCCCTGCCTTTCCTCCCTCCCCACTAAACCAAGACTACGATCTTAGCCTAACTCTCTTCAACAAAATTAGGACATAAGAGATCCTTAATTTTTCCTAATCTTCTCCCCAGCAACAAAATAATGACAAAAACGATTGCCGAAAAAAAAGGGGATAAAAATGAATGATAAAAACAGTATCTCTAGCCGCTTATTGATCCCCGTCCATTATCTTGGCATAACTTATACTGATCGAAAATAACTTTTACCCCCCTCAAAACAGTTAATGACTAATTATCACGCATTTACAACCCTGTAATACACACCCTCAAACTCCAGCAATACCAATACATTTCAGAGTTATCATTCTTATCCCTAAACTATGATTAAGTTGTCCCTAAACTTATCCACAGAAATTGTTCATATCTCCACAGTTATCCTCATCGCACCAAAATAGAGATCTCGAGTCAAAATTATCATTGTCATTCACTTATCCATAAGCTATGTCGGATTTTCCCCAAGAATCATCCGCACATAATGCGGATAAAGTTATCCCGATACAGCCCTGCTATTTTATAGACGATAAAAAAGCGCCCTATAAGGCGCCCTCTCTCACAATAATTGTTTTCGTATTTCTGTAAAGACTGATCTTTTATTATTTATGATCGAGCAGGGATCTAATCGCTTCCATATCATTACAGAGCAGCACAATATTAATGCCGGCATTAAAACATGCTTCCACTTTCTCTTGTACTGAGCCTAAGTGATCTGCACCCTTCATATCTAGGTCATCACTAATGATTACGCCCTTAAACCCGAGCGTTTCTCGGAGATAAGCCATCCATTTCGATGAGCTAACCACCGTATTGTCACTATCTACACAATCAAAAATGATATGCGCCGGCATTAAAGCTTCAATCCCTTCATCTATCAAATATTTAAAGGGGATTAAATCAGCAGATTCCAACCTAGACAAAGGACGCTCATCTCTTGCGATCGCTAAATGCGTATCGATATTGACAAATCCATGTCCCGGAAAATGCTTCGCAACACCTATGGAACCACCGGCCTTTAATCCCTTATAGAGCGCAGTTACAAGCGCAGCAACAACGAGTGGATCATGGTGAAAAGCGCGATCCCCAATAGCAGGATTTACACCATAATCCAAATCGCACACAGGGGCATAGCTAAAATCAACGCCGGCATCTTTAAGCTCAGTTGCAATGGTTTTGCCGATGATAAAAGCATCTTCAAGGGCTTGTGCGGGCATCTCATCATAACGATGACCCAGAGCGCGCATTGCCGGTAATTCTGTAAAGTATTCGCGGAATCTTTGGACTCTACCGCCCTCATGATCCACAGAGATCAAAAGGCTGGGGTTAATTGCCTTAATACTTGCTGTTAAATCCTGTAACTGCGGGATATCGATATAGTTTCGTTTAAAAAGAATAACGCCACCCACGAGTGGGTGCGTAAGCCACCCCTTCTCTTCCTCGCTAAGCACGATACCGGAAATCCCAATAAATACTGAGGATTGCAAACTTAAAATCTGTGCCCGAATATCTTGCTGATCTCGATGAGAATGGTTGTCCATCTTAAAATTCCTTCTGATATATAATCTTTATAAATGTCTACTCTGTATGCGGCTTATGAATCAGTAACCACTCATCTGCTATCCCAAAAGAATGCTCTCCTTCTCGAATATTATGACATCGCAATCCCACTTGCGCTTACCCATTTTTAAAGAGATGCGCACATTCGTAAATAGGTGGGAGATTGCAGACCTTATCGCCATTACTATTTTAAATCGATTGAAGCGACTAAATAATCAATCTCTTCTTGCGTAAATCCAGACCGAAGTCTTGCCTCAATATTAAAGGGGGGTTTTAGCGTTTGTCCATATTCTTGTAGAAGATCGAAAAAAGTCTCTTTAGGGGGAAGATTCTGTAATTCACAAAGATAGCGATACCAATGATTTCCAATGAGCACATGCCCCTCTTCCTCTTTTAAAATAATATCTAAAAGCCCTACAACTTCCTCTTCTTTCGCATGCTTTAGTCGTTTAATAATACCGGGTGTAACATCAAGCCCTCTCGCTTCTAAGACTCGCGGCACCAGTGCCATACGAATCAACGGATCATGCGCGGTGCGTTCTGCCGAATCCCATAAACCATTATGCGCTTCAAATGCACCGTAATAAGAGCCGCTTCTGTCCAAATAGGACGATAGCATTCTAAAGTGCCGCGCTTCATCTTTTGCCACCAATAACCAATCAATATAGTACTGTTTAGGCATATCCCGAAAACGATAAGCAGCATCTAGCCCCAAATTAATCGCGTTAAATTCAATATGACAAATGGCATGCACTAAAGCTAGAATCCCCTCTTTTGTACCAAGACCACGCCTTGGCACAATCTGCGGCGGAATGAGCTCCGGCTTTTCGGGCCTTCCCGCCGGCAATATCTCTGCAATATCCGCTGCGGAGTAAGGC
>CANRON010000146.1 GCA_947632245.1 uncultured Ignatzschineria sp.
GTCACTATTCCGAATATCTCAAGACAGCTTTTAAAAATCATGAGTCATGAGATTAAATGTGATGAGCAGATGCTTACGATGATTGGCTCACAGCCTGCTAAGTCTAGACTCATTGCACTTTTCTTGAGTTTATCAGCAAGACTTAAACGTCGTGGTTATTCTGAAACTGAGTTTTCACTGAGTATGTCTCGTGCAGATATTGGTAGTTATTTGGGGTTAGCTGTTGAAACTGTGAGTCGTTTATTAAAAAAACTCCAGGATCAGGAGTTGATAGAAGTTAATCATCGTCAAATTAAATTACTGGATATTGATAAACTTCGTGAAATAGTGAATTTAGATATTCATTAATCTCAGTGAAAACCACCTCATTTTAACGATTAAATGACTGATAACCTTCTGGGATGAGTCTTGATAGGATTGTCATAAACTGATCATAAAAAAACGAGATCTAGGTAAAACTAGATCTCGTTTTTTTTAGTTGTTTCAATTGTTCTAATTGGAATGTATTAAAATTATAAGCTTTAGCCAACGATACTAGGAAGGTTAAGCATTTTAGGGAAAGCGCCGACAAAGATAATGATAATGGCAAAAATAACCGCGAGAATAAGTGCGATATTTCCACCGGGTGCTCTATAACCTTTAGTGTTTTTAGCGCGCGATTTAAGGGCAAGAATGACGGGTAAAATAACACCAATAAAGGCAAAGATAACGCCGGCAAAACTAAATGCGCTCAAGAATATATTAGGGTAAGTAAAACCGACGATAATAGGTGGAATAAAGGTAATAGCACCTACCATGAGATTATTTTTACTCATATTAAAGTGAGATAAAAGATCTTTTACCGCATTAGAGAGACCAAGAGATACGCCAATATAAGAGGTTACGAGCGCTAGCAGTGAAAATACACGTACTATTTCACTAATGGTTTTACTACCCGTTGTAATTTCAAATGCAGTAATCAGACCATTTAGGCTAGGATCTTGATTAAGAACCATAATAAGATCTTCTTGCTTTAACACGCCATGTGTTGCCATTTGCCAAATAATATAAATTAAGAAAATACCGGTTGAACCAAAAATACAAGCAAGGCGAAGACGACGGTTATCTCCTTTAAGATATTCATTAATGGTCGGAGTGCAGATATGAAAACCGAAAGTCATAAAGAAGATGGGGAGCGCTGAAAACATCAAAAGATTATTTGTGGGTGCATAGTGCAGATTATTGACTTCAAATTTGCCAAACAAAAGGTATAAAATCACGATAAAGCTAATCACCTTTAGACTAAAGAAGAGTCTGTTTGTAATATCTGCGAGGGCTATTCCGATTGTAATAATCACACCAAAGAGAATCGCAAAAGTGAGGGCCGCAATTTTTTGAGCCTTTTCAGGATCTAAATTGAAAGATTTAGGGATAAAGCTAAATAGAAGATTGCCACTTCCTGTGATGTAAGCAGTTAAAACAGCATACATAAAGAAAAGAAGGATAAAGTTAACGATTAGTTTGCCAGTAATCCCTAGATACTGTTCAGTAATACTAGCAATGCCGGCATCGCAAGGACTATGCTGATGAACCTCTGCATAAAGTAGTGCGGTGTAGGTCAATAATACCCAAAGGGCAAAGAGTATAATAAAGGTCATTCCAAAACCCATTTGGGCTGAAGTGAGGGGCATTGCTAACATCCCGGCGCCAACGGCAGTTCCAGCGATGATCAGCGTACTGCCAAATACACGGTTTTTCACGGTTAAATCCTTTGATAAATGAAGGTGTTTTGATTGTGTAAGATTGCTCTCAGGGAGGATAGAGAACCTTAGGATTAAGATCATAGTGGAGAATAAATCATAAGTCTAAGGAGTTTTGTGGATATTCATTGATAGTTTAAAACGAATGTTATATTTGAATATTTAAAGTATGTTTAAGAATGATGTTGAGTGTCTTTTTAGTAGATTTCGAAAACTGTTTTGAATTTTTATTGTTATTCTTAACGTTTGTTTTTATTGGATATTTCGGTTTGTGATTGTATTTGTTTTGGTCAAATAGAAAAAAAGTGTGAATTAGAGTTGACGCAAAAATAAAAAACTCTATAATACTAACTCTTCACGGGTCATTAGCTCAGTGGTAGAGCAGTTGGCTTTTAACCAATTGGTCGAAGGTTCGAATCCCTCATGACCCACCAAATTTAAAAACATCTCCGTAGAAGATGTTTTTATTCGAAGAAGATCAGGAATGTAGAGTGATTTCTGACCGACGGAAAAGGTGTCCTAGTGATATAAAATCCGATATTTCGAAAACTAATGAAATTAGTTGACTATCAATAAAATTTCATTATAATAATCAACTCTTATTTGGGTCATTAGCTCAGTGGTAGAGCAGTTGGCTTTTAACCAATTGGTCGAAGGTTCGAATCCCTCATGACCCACCAAATAGAAAAAACCTCCGATGATGTCGGGGGTTTTTTTATGCCTGTCAGTATAATCAACTATCTAATATAACCTGGGCGTTTCCCGTTTGATATGATAAATCATATCTATCATAATTGTGATTTTCCTAGAATTCTATTTTGAGGCATTATGCTATCTACTGTTTTTTTACGTATTTCGCCATCTGTTAAAAGACAAATATTAACGGTATATCTCTCAGAAATGGTTTCAGAGAGTCTAGTCATTGATGCATTCAAGGAGCAATATCCTCAAGGGGTATGTTTTTCAGATAATGAGGCTCTACTGAATCGAGATGATTTTGAAACGTTAAAAGCTACGAGAGCTTATTTAGGAACTACCACCCCAGCAATTTTGTTGGATATACGGACAGGATTTCCGCTTGATTATTTTCTAGCAATTGCTGCCACGATTGATGCTGGGGGGATACTTTGTCTCTTGAGTGATGAAACGCCTTTTGTGAATGAAAGTCTGAGATTTCATCATGAAGCAATAGAAACGCCATTTTTTAATCAATATTTGGATGAATTATTAAGACGTTTTAGCTATGTTTATAAAAATAATGTTCTTTATCTACCTACAGATAATGGGCATATTGAAGATACTGAAAGTAACGATTTTTTCAGTCGAATAGATACGGGAATTACTAACTCACAAAAAGTGATCTATGATGATTTTTTGAGGAAAGATGCCGGCGTATACACGCTTTTTTCAGAGCGAGGAACGGGAAAATCCTGGTTAGGTGCAGCATTGATAGATGCAATGCCGGAGAATTATATTTTAACGGCGCCTAATCAAGGTGCTGTGACGCAATATCAGTATATTGAAGGGTTGAGATTTAGAGCACCGGATCTACTTTTTTTATCAATACCGGAAGAAGTGGTGCAAGATGAAACGCTCATTATTGAAGAGGCAGCAAAAATGCCACTAGCGCACCTTGAAAGACTCTGTAAGCGTTTTAAAAAAGTGTTAATGATTTCTTCAGTCTCTAA
>CANRON010000147.1 GCA_947632245.1 uncultured Ignatzschineria sp.
AGTAGTTTTGCAGATAGCAAAGGGGTCAATAAAAATAGAGGCTACGCCACTTATAACTTGAAGTTCTCAGTGACCCCTCCGGCATGGGATGGGATTACTTTTAATGCGGGCGTTGAGAATATTTTTAATAAAAACTACGCGGCTTATGATTCAACTTATGCATCTCCAGGTCGTTATATGTATGTCAATATGCGCTACGACTTCTATTAAATAGTTAAAGCTGAAAGGTATAACTGTAGTATTTGAATGTCTACATATGATGTTAAGCTTCCCATATAGATCCTTTTTCATATATGGGAAGCTTTTTTAGGTTTTTGCTTTTGGAATATTAATGAATTGAATAATCGAGGATAACCCCAACGGTATTTCTTGAAATGAGCTGATTCAATCCATCATTTTTATGCAAGAGATTTAATCACTACTTTCACGTCAAGCGCTTTTGCATAATAGGGTGCGGTAGTGACAATGCCATCAATATCTGTGGTCGTAAACTCATGGATGTTTTGAAGAGTAATACCACCGGCAGCTAATATGCGAAGATGGGGGAATCTTGAGCGTAAAATAGGAACAGCTTCTAAAAGATCAGATACGCTCACTTTATCGAATTGAATAATATCAGCGCCCATATCGGCAAATCTGAGTGCTTCTTCAAGGTTGTCTGCTTCAATTACAATTCTCTTTTCTACAGCCAGGTGTTTAATCTCAGAGATTTTGGCACTAAGCGCGGCATCATCTGGAAAGAATTGGCGATGTTGCTCAAAAATGAGGATAGTTTCCGATAAGCCTAATCGGTGCGGCATTGCGCCGCCTGCCATAATACCTGAGATAGCGAGTTTTTTGGTGCCGGGAATATTTTTTCGTGTAGTGAGCAGCGCAATCTTGCGGGGTGATGCTTCGCAGATATCCACCATTTTACGGGTAGTGGAAGCAATGCCTGAGCAATAATCTAAAACATTTTGTCCTATTTTCCAGACGGTATGAATTGCCGCGGCGGGTCCTTGTCCGGATATTAATGTATCACCTTTTGCAATGCGTGTGCCAGAGGGCTTAATGTGCGTTAAAGTGATTCCTTCCAATTCAAACATCTGCTTCACATGTTCGCTACCTGCAACAATACCATCTTCCCGAGTGATATAGCTGATAGTGGCAATCTGAGTATTGATTCCTAAAAGGGCGCAGGTCAGATCAATGTAGGGGACATCTTCATTGATTAAGTTTTCAATATCTTCATTTTTGATATGCATTAAGGTTTGCTCCTAGCAAAAGGTGATCCAATAGTGATTGAATATCACGTAAATTTAATTATTTATTGGGGGAAGTAGCGCATTTAAAGTAAAGGGTAAGAGGGCTACTATTAACCCCTAACTTTAATGTGAAAGCAATAGTTCTAATGGGGGATAGTAGGACTTTTAAAATATTTTTTATTAGGTAGAGCACGTTATTAATGGCTATACAAAAAATGCTAGCTAATATTATTAGAAATGGAGTAGAGGGAATAGTCTTGATAGGACATATTATCGAAAAAGACAATTTTATAACTATTACCTTTATGATGATCAAAAAATTTGCATTTTATGTACTTCTTTAATACGGTGGATAAGGACCTACTGGTCTATCACTCTATTTATTTAGGAGGTATTTTATGGCTTATTCAGTAAAAGAACGTCTAACTCAATTACAAATTGAGATGAATCCAAAAACCCAAGAAGAGGTGGAAAGACGATGGAAAGCAATTATTGAAATGCGGGAGAGTTTAGATTCACAAAATCTCGGTGAAGCTTCAATCTGTTTGGTTAATACAGCTGGTAAAAACCATATTTAGCACTGTGGAGTCATCTCAGTGTTTTTATATTAAGTATATTATTAACCATTGGAGGTTATATGAAAAAATCAGTACTTTTTCTACCTGTTAGTGAGCTTGCGAAAAAAATTCAATCCCAAGAAATTACATCTGTAGAGTTAACAAAGTTATTTTTAGAACAATCTCATGCACTCAATCCAGAACTCAATGCTTATATCTCGTTTAGGGATGAATTAGCCTTAGCGGAAGCTGCCAAAATGGATGAGGAGATTAAAACCGGCAAATATCGAGGGCCTTTACATGGAATACCTATGGCGATAAAGGATAATATCTATGTCGGTGGTGAAGTAACTACAATGGCTTCTAAATATCATGAAGATTTTGTTTCAGATGATGATTCTTCCGTAGTTGAAAGTTTGAAGGAAGCAGGAGTTATTTTAATTGGAAAGCTAAATATGCATGAATATGCATGGGGTATTACGAATAATAGCCCACATTTTGGTGCTGTTAAGAACCCTTGGAATCTTAGTAAAATACCGGGAGGATCAAGTGGTGGAACGGGTGCGGCTGTTTCAGCAGGCTTAACACCTATTAGTTTAGGAACAGATACTGCTGGCTCTATTAGAATACCCTCGTCTGCCTGTGGAATTGTCGGATTAAAGCCAACTCATGGATTAGTTCCGAAATATGGGTGTTTTCCGCTTGCTTGGAGCTTAGATCATATCGGACCAATGACCAAAACAGTAGAGGATGCAGCTATTTTACTCCAAGGCATTGCTAGATTTGATCCTAGAGACCCTGTCTCAAAACAGGTTAAAATCGATAACTATCTAGAAGAAATTGATAAACCTTTAACAGGACGAACAATTGGCATTGAAGAAGATTACTTCTTTAAGGATGTCGATGCCCCTATTGAAAACATGATTCGAGATGTTATTACGAAACTTGAAAAAAATGGCGCAACGATCAAAAGAGTGAGCATTCCTGCACTTCGTTACTCTGAATATGTAGAACTAGCAACCAGCCTGTCTGAAGCAAGTGCAATTCATTATGAACAGTTAAAAGAGAACCCAAGCTATTATGGTGATGATATACGTATGCTTTTTGAGCTAGGTTTACTCTATTCATCAGTGGATTATCTTCAAGCACAGCAATTGCGAGATGAGCTCAAAAGAGAGTTTTCGGCAATATTTAATGAAGTAGATGTGTTAATTGCACCAACATTACCCTCTTTGCTCAATAATATAGGTAGCGATGTCGTTATGATTAATGGCAAGGAGGTTGATGTTTTAGACAATACCATTCGGATGACGGGACCAAGTAATTTAACTGGGTTACCGGCGTTAAGTATGCCTATAGGTCTCGTTGAAGGATTGCCAGTAGGGCTGCAGATTATTGGTAAAGCCTTTGATGAAAAAACAATATTTAGTATAGCTAGGAATATTGAAAAAATAATCGATTTTGATGTTATTCCTCCCCTTTGTAAGTAATTAATACTAGATATATAACTATTCATATCAAATTTCATTAAGCAGCCCTATTTTTTAATAGGGCTGCTCAGTTTATTGATTT
>CANRON010000148.1 GCA_947632245.1 uncultured Ignatzschineria sp.
AATAAGCAAAGTATTGATATAAACCTACTCATTACTCAAAAAACCGCGGCGATAAAGTGCTGATCTATATTTGAGAGGATCTGTCTGCTTGATTTTTCGTTCAGCTGTTGCTCTTGCCTTTTCCCAATCTATTTCACTAAAGGCTTCCTCGATATCTGTATCTGCTATTTGATGTTGCCCCGATAATTCATAACGAATTCTAATGGGCCCATAACCAAGATCCGATCTATTTTTTGCATAACTGTAAGCAAAGCGCGCTAAACTTAAGTAGTTTTGCGCGTAAAACCAAGAAATCAACTCATCTAATAATCCAGATGGGCAATCCCTTTGTCGTAGTTTTTGCCGTAGCTCAACCTCGCTATGTTCCCGGCGGACTAAAAAATTCATCGCACGCTCTCGCCAATATTTCCAGAGTTTTAAACGCGCCGCCGCGTCATCCTCAAAAATATCATCGGATGCCTCGACTTCAAAAAAGCCATTATCATTATAGTTATTGTCTTCTTCCACTTCGACTCTCAAACTGATCTAGTTGCTCTACTAGTGTAGAGATAATTTTACTCGCAGCAGTGCGTTCATTGGGATTTTCTGCCTTTTGTTTTTCAAACGCCTCTTTTCGCTGCTGACGAAAGGCCTCTTTTTCCGCTTTCGACTTCATAGGCACTGATTTCACAGTCATTAAAGCTTCAAGCTCTTTTTCATAAGCAGTATCATTCGGGTTTTCTGGCATTATCGCAATCCTAAAAGGGGGTATCTTCCACTTTTGTTTGGAAATTTTATTTAAATGCGCCTCTAAAGATTTATGTATCTCTTTTTGATAGAAATTAAAAGCAGCACCAAATTCAGCCCTCCTTGCGCCAATCACCCAAAAACGTTTACCGATGGTGGCAATAAAGAGATGACCTTTTAATCTTGGTGGTAAAAAAGTTTGAAACCACGGCTCAATATAAGAGAGTTGCAGTGATCTCTTGAGGTAAATCGTTAATAACTGGTAAGGATTTAAAGCGCTTCTCCGCCGCGACAACTGCCCTATTTCTGCTTGTACATTACGGAGTTTACTTTTGATTACACGTGATTCATCGAGCCGCCTACGCGGCACAATTTTTTCATCCCATGGGTTTAAATCATTATTTTTCATTCTATTAGTATACTCGATATACACGCGTGAAATCTATTGCATGCAACTCTAATTTAAATCGTGCTAACATGTCGGTACAAAGACTCTTTAATCCTTATTATATAGACTTTGTATAGACTTATTTTGCCATCTTTCATATTACGTAAATTTCTAAATTAAAATCTAAGAATGCGTTATGATAGAAACAATTTTCCTTCACCTATAACCAATACTCTATAGGAGTTCCTTGCTATGCATATTGCGGCTCGATTTGGGCGTTATCTTCCCCTCATCTTTGTATTAGCCTTTACTGTATATGGGCTTTTTTTTGCTGAACATACTACAACAATATGGGTTCTGACAGCCCTAACGGGAATTCTATCACTCGTTGGTCTTGTCGACATTTCTCAAAATACCTATGCGGTTCGTAAAAACTATCCCATCATTGGTAATTTGCGCTATATCTTAAAGCATTTCCGAGCTGAAATTCGTCAATATTTTATCGAATCAGATAATGATGCTGTACCTTTCACTCATGCTGAACGTAAACTTGTCTATGCACGCGCGAAAAATATTGCACAAGATTCTGTGCAAGCATTTGGAACACTGCAAAATACTTATGAGCCAGGTTATCAGTTCATTACGCATTCAATGGCAACGGTTCCGGCAGCAGATCCCGCGACTTTCCGCGTCACAATTGGGGGGGATGAATGTAAGCACCCTTACTCAGCATCCATTTTAAATATCTCTGCAATGAGTTTTGGGGCGCTCAGTGCGCGTGCTGTCGAGTCACTAAATGGCGGTGCTAAAATGGGCAACTTTGCACATGACACAGGTGAGGGTGGGATCAGTCCTTATCATCGCAAACATGGCGGAGATCTTATTTGGGAGCTCGGTTCTGGCTACTTTGGTTGCCGCACAGAAGATGGTCATTTTGATCCTGTGAAATTTGAAAAGCAAGCCGCTGACCCACAGATAAAAATGATCGAAATCAAGCTCAGCCAAGGGGCAAAGCCAGGCCATGGCGGTGTTCTTCCTAAAAACAAAATCAGTGAAGAGATTGCAGAAACACGTGGCGTTCCTCGTGATCGCGACTGTATTTCCCCTGCCAACCATAGTGCGTTTAAAACACCAATTGAACTCCTTGAGTTTATCCAACAACTTCGAGATCTAAGCGGTGGAAAGCCTGTTGGCTTTAAACTCTGTATTGGTCACCCCTGGGAATTTATGGCAATTGCAAAAGCAATGCTCCTGACGAACATTCGCCCTGACTTTATTGTCGTTGATGGTAAGGAAGGTGGAACAGGTTCAGCACCTATTGAGTTTGCTGACCATATTGGTACGCCTTTACAAGAAGGCCTGCTATTTGTTCATAATGTGCTTGTGGGTGTTGGTCTGCGTAATAAGATTCGTATTGGCGCAAGTGGAAAGATTATTACTGCTTTTGATATTACACGCACCCTCGCAATTGGTGCAGACTGGGTCAACTCAGCACGCGGCTTTATGTTTGCGTTAGGCTGTATACAATCTCGCAGCTGCCATACCAATAACTGTCCCACCGGTATAGCGACCCAAGATCCGATTCGTCAAAAAGCATTAGTGGTTGAAGATAAAATGGATCGTGTTAAAAGCTTTCACTATAATACGCTACATGCGCTGTCTGAAATTCTCTCTTCGGCAGGCGTTTCGCATCCATCAAAATTATCACCTCAGCATTTAGTCATGCGTTCCTCAGAAAATGAGATCAGACTCTTTTCTAATATGCACTTCTACTTACCTGAAGGCGGTCTTTTAGGGGAAGAAATCGAGAGTAATTACTACTCTAGTATTTGGAATATTGCACAGGCAGAGTCATTCCAACCTCGCGTCATTATCCCTAAAGCAGCTTAATACATACACCCCAATACTTTCAAAATTGTTCAAATAAAATATAAGGCTAAACATTTGTTTAGCCTTTTTTATTTTTGAGACTTATACCTATAGCGCTCTACTTCACATCAATGCATCAAACCCATCCTATAGAACTCAACTTAAATGATATTTCACTATTATTTTAGTTCTAGTAAAGAGTTTATTTATAAATATGGATCTAATTCAAGGATTTTTTTGATTATCTTTTTACTTTAAGTGAGAATAGACGTTATAGAGACATTTAATTTAAACATACAAATCTTATTTATAATTCATTATATGATTCAAAAGTTCATCGTTCAGTTTGCGAATCTCTTTCTCACAAAGCTTATCCAT
>CANRON010000149.1 GCA_947632245.1 uncultured Ignatzschineria sp.
AAAATCCCGCTAGGCGTCATCTCTTTTAATAGGCGAGATAATGTCCATGATTCAAATTGTGTGCCGATATAGTTATTTTCTAAAAAAAGCGGAAGATTATCGATAGCATAGTATTCAATATCCACAGCTTGTGTGCCGATCATCTCGACAGCAAGTGCGGCATTTTGCAGGGGGAGAACAGGGCCACGACCAACAATAGTCACTGATTGCCCACTTTCACCGATATAAATATCGCGGTTTTTAACGGAATTATGCTGGCTATGAGAAAAGTCTTTAGTAGTGACTTGATAGCTCCCTTGTGCAACGGGGTAATAAGAGAGGCGATATCCATCTTTACTCAAATGCCAAGCACCCTTTGTATCGGCTTGATATCGACCCGTTTCATCATCATAGATAAGGACTTCAAATTGCGATTGTAATTCCGCTTTTGTAAAAAGCTGCATATCATCGAAGAAGACAGAGATAGTTTCTCGCCCATCAATCTTAGTGTTGCTGATGCCAGCTACTTGCGCTTTGAGTGGTAAGAACGCCGAAAGTATCAGCAGTAGCATGACTGAAATTAAAAATTGATAAAATCGAAGTGGAAATGACATCCTATCTCCTAGGTTGATGATGAGTATTATCTTTCATTATGCCAAAGATAGCGTTTACAATACATATATTTGATAGACGAATATCGTCATATATCAATAAATGTCATCAATAGAAGCTCCTCGAAAAGATTCAAATAAAGCCAATGCGAATGAATGAAAGATCAAAAAATATTATGAGCATCTTATTAACTCGATTGTTAAAGTTTTTGGGATGGTTGATTGCTGCATCGTTACTATTGTTGTTTAGCGGCATTGTGATTTTTTGGAGCTTATCAAAAGTCTATCCTTTAGAAGATTCTAATATTGAAATTTCAACAACTGTACTTTCTGAAGAGGGAGAAGTGTTACGTCAGTTTGCGAATCAAGAGGGAGTTTTTAGGCAGTGGCTGTCATTAGAAGATGTTGCACCTTCTTATCTTCATGCATTGATTCAATATGAAGATCGATATTTTTACGATCATTTTGGCGTTAATCCCTTAGCGAGTATTCGTGCGTTGTGGCAGATGATTACTCATCGTGCTGTAATCTCTGGGAGCTCCACCTTATCTATGCAAGTTGCACGACTTCTTGAACCGCATGATCGAACCTTTACGGGTAAACTCAAGCAGATGTTTCGGGCGATGCAATTAGAGGAGAAATATAGTAAAGCGGAGATTTTAACGATCTATATTAATCTTGCGCCGATGGGCGGCAATATAGAGGGGGTTGCGGCGGCAAGCGAACGTTATTTTTCAAAAAAGGCAAGTGAACTGACTTTATCTGAAAGTGCATTATTAGTCGCATTGCCACAAAGACCTAGTTTATATCGGCCGGACCGCTATTTAACGCGTGCGCGTGAAGCAAGAGATAAAGTGCTTGCAAGGCTTTATGATTTTGGTGAAATATCGGAAGCTACGTATCTTGCTGCAAGCCGAGATTCGATACGATATCAACCCTCTTCAACGCTATTTTTTGCGCCGCTCTTATCGGAGAGATTAAAGCGGCAATACCCAGATCAGCATATCATTCAGACAACGATTGATTTTGATCTGCAAAAACAAGTCGAAGCATTTCTCTTCAAAGAGAGTCAACGATTTCCGGCGCGTGTTTCTGCGGGCATTTTAGTTGTGGATAATCATACACATGCGATTAAGACCTATATTGGCTCAGTGGATCTGTTTGATAAGAGCCGTGCGGGATTTGTGGATATGGTGGAAGCGGTACGCTCGCCGGGCTCAACTTTAAAACCCTTTGCATATGGCATGGCGCTAGACTATGGAATTATTCATGAAGCGAGCTTATTAACCGATGTTCCCCGCTCTTTTAATGGTTATATGCCCCAAAATTTTGATCGAAAATATAGAGGGCGAGTCCCCATGTTTCGTGCCTTGCAGCAATCGCTCAATATTCCGGTGGTACAAGTTTTTGAGCATCTAACGCCCTTTTATTTTTTAAAGAAAATGCGAGAATCAGGCGTCAACTTACAAGTAACAGAGCCGACTTTAAGTTTGATTCTAGGCGGCGTGGGAACTACGCTTTATGAGCAAGTCCGCTTATTTTCATCCTTTGCAACTCAGGGCACTCTCTATCCTTTATCCATTGTCATGAATCCTGAGAAGTCTAATCACGTGATGAATGCTTTAGAGAATGATGAGGATCAGTCAGAAGACAGGCTTGTGGGTAAACAGCTTCTATCCCCTGCGGCTAACTGGATTATTGTGAAGATATTAAGCGGCGTCAATCCACCGAAGCGATTAAATACGCGCGGCATTGCTTGGAAAACTGGCACAAGTTATGGATACCGTGATGCATGGGCGATTGGCGCAAGCCCTGATTGGACGGTCGGGGTATGGATTGGTCGGCCGGATGGCGTGCCTAATGTTGGCATTTTAGCCGCAGATTTTGCAGCGCCGATGCTATTTGATATCTTTGGTTTTTTACCCAAAGACCAAACCCAGTTTCAAAAACCGGAAGCTGTGACGCGAGAGACGGTCTGTTGGCCATCAGGGCGTAAAAAAGCACAGGTACCGAGCCAAGAATGTTTAATACAATATGAGATTGATGCAATTAACGGCAATGTGCCAAGAACACTTTATGATGCGAAAGGAGAATCGCCGCATAAAGGTTGGCCTAGCTTAGTCTCGAATGATGCCATTGTATTATTGAAGTCAAATGCTGTGAATCGAGATGCTCATGCGAATTATAATCATATTATCCATCACGGTAAGGGTAATCGTTCAAGCGCCACTATCAATCAGGGCGATCGTAAAGATCAGCTTCCCGTGCAGGGGATCAAGATCATCACGCTTGAAAATGAGAGTATTATTTTTAAAACAGCGTACCAAATTATCCTTGAAGCGCAGGGTAAGCAACCCTTTCGCTGGTATCTCGATGGGCGTTTATTACAATCACCGGCACTTGATGTCCAAACGCTCTCTCCTGGTATCCATAAACTGAGCGTACAAGATGAGCTGGGGAATAGTGATTGGCTAGAGTTTGAAGTACGCGATTAAACATTCCCCTCAATCGCGGGCGCGAGATAGCGACAAGCATGCAGGAATTCCCTCCCGCCGCGAATCAGCATTGAAAAGTATCGCCACCTCTGAAATCCCCTGTTTTATCCCATTAAAAAGCCCCTCATTGAAAGCATATGAATAAACTTCCAATGAAGGGCTGATAATAATAGCTAGAGGAATTAGCGAAGCAGTAACACAATCGCAAGCCCCCAAAG
>CANRON010000150.1 GCA_947632245.1 uncultured Ignatzschineria sp.
CTTCAGTCCCTTGTTAACGATGCGATGGCGGAGTTTCAGGGGATTCATCAGGAAATGGAACGGCAGAAAGAGCGCAATGCTCTCGCTGAAAAGCAAAGACAGCAGGAGAAAGAACGGCAGCGCATTACCGAACAGAAACGACAGAAGCCTGATAAAGGCTGGTCATTCTCACGATAGACAGGATTTTACATGAGCGATGAGATTAAACAGATTGCCGCCCTTATCGGGCATCATCAGGCACTGGAAAAGCGAGTAAGCACGCTGACTGAGGAGTTTCAGGCTGCCTCTGTGCAGTTACAGCGACAGAGCGAAATACTGAGCAAGATCATTCGGGAGCTGGACAGTGCGTCCGGTAATATGACCGGGACAGTCAGAAAGTCCGTCAGCTCTGCCATGAATCAGGTTGCGCAGGAGTTAAAACAAACCGGCGTTGAGCAGCAGAAACCCGCTGTGAATGCTCTTAATCAGGTAGTGAAAACGGCTAATGAATCTGTTTACGCCATGCGCCGTGAAATGTCCCGTTATACGTGGAAGTCCGCGATTTATATCGCCATGACGATGCTAGCAGTTATGGGAGGATGCCTCTGGGGAATGTATTATTTCATAGACAGTGGTTATGCACGGATTGCAGAAATGCAACGGATGGAAGCCGTTTGGCAGAAAAAAGCGCCACTTGCGAATATTAAAACTTGTGAAGGGAAACCTTGCATACAAGTAGAAGATGAAAGATATACGAATAATAATGGCGATGTTTTTTATAAAATAAAAACTGTTAAATAGCAAAGGGTGAAATATGAAAATAGCTTCTGGGATAAACAGTAGAAATATATTGGCAGTGTTTATTTTTTTCTCTTCATTAAATGTTAGTGCGCAAGTTTTGACTTGTGGGTTGAAGAAAGTAACTATTAATGATGGTCAAATAAGAAAAATAGAACATGAAGATGGAACTGTTCATGTTGGTAATTCAGTTTCACAAAATTGGAGTTATGATGGTGTTTCTATTAAACACCGACTATTTGATGATTCAATTGCATGTGATAGCAAGCCAAAAAGTCGAGATGAAATTATATCTGAATTATCAGGTCGATTCTTAAATAATCCAAGCTCATATGGAATGAATAATGATGAAGCTGAGCTTATGCGTGATTATACTGCAAACTTAATGAAAAATGATACTTCTTGCTACCTTCTGGTCGATGCTGCAAAATCGGTTTCTAAGGGAGGAATGTTTTATATTGACTGTAATGATAAGTTAGCTAACCCCAAAAGATATTGGGTTTCAGATAGTGAGCTAAAAGACGGTAAAATAAAAAAGCCAATAATGCCAATAAATGAAAATACCGCAAAAAACATATGTAATGAAGAAATAAAAAAACGAATATTTAACCCCGAAAAATATAATCCTTCGCTAGTTATGGGGTCAACTAGTCGTATAGTAGAAAGTCTAGGTAGAAATGTTGTTGAAATTGATTTTAAAGCACCAGATAAGTTAGGTGTAGAAAGTGAATATACAGGTAAATGTATTCTTGAAGGTGGATCTATAGTTGAAGTAGCTATTAGAGATAAATAAAATTTATCAAAAAGCCGCTTCAAGCGGCTTGTGAAACTACAGCGTGATCTGAGGATGTTTAACACCACATGCTTTTGCGTATCGAGCCAGTGTTTCAATGCTGGCTCTAATCACATTAGATTCCATACGGGAAACTGTAGGGGGAGTAACACCCATACGTTCTGCTACCTGAGCTCTTGTTAGTCCTGCGTGATTACGCCATTCAGCAAGCATGGCCTGAAGTCTTTCCTTGCGTTCCTCTGCTTCATAGGCTGCTTGAACCTCAGAATTAGACATCAATTCATTCCTAACATGCTCCCAAGCGATACCTTTAACTTTACTCATTTAGCATCTCCTCAAGGCGTTCCAAGGCTATAGATATTTCACCAGGTGGGGTTTTCTGTGTCTTTTTAATAAAGACTCTAAGTAGATAGATATTCCTGCCTTTCTGATAAACATAGAGACCTCTGGCAATATCCGTTCCCATCGTCCTTAACTCAAATAATCCATCTCGGAGTGGTTTGCTATCTGGCTCTCGTAATGCAGTAGCGTTGGTTTTAAGTTTATCAATCAGGCGAATCATTTTCGCTCTGACTACTGGCGGTAAGTCAGCCAGCTCATCCGGTACATCATCGTGCAATATGACGTTAAACACTTGTTCGCCCTCCATAGCGAAATATTAGCACAAAAGGCAATTTGCATTATAGGCTAAATTTATAGTTTTTCTGCTGTATTTAACATAAGCGATCTTGTGCGTATGAGTTATATGGTTCTCAACTCAAAAACTGGAGAAGATGAATTTTTTATATTCAGTAGAATCCAAGAAAAAATAATTAATGTTAATTGCTTTTTCGTCGATTTATGTTTTCCTGATAACCAATCTCGCAGTGATTACTACGAGATTGTAAAAATACATACTCAATATTTTTATTTTGAGTTTGCTTTGATTTCTTTGTGGAAATTAACAAGTGCATCATATGCATCTGATTTTTTACTATTGTCTTTTAGAATTCCTACTTTGTATGATGAATTATCAATTATTATCTTAACCATGACTTTGTTTGCTGATTGTATTTTATCCATTAATGACAATGGTGATTTATATGATTTAAAAGAGCCATCGGCTTTCGAACATACTCGAATTTCATTACATGTACGCATGCCTTTGTAATTTGTGCTTGATTGGGATGATAATGAATATTCAACGCCATCAATCATAAAGTTAACATCACCAATGTTAACTATTCCTTCTCTCATGCCAGTAAGTGCTTGAGCGCTAGTAATGTATCCTGCATCAAGAATGAAGTCATCACCTCCATTGTATCGATAACTGAATACAACCCGGTCTGTTTCTGTGTAGCTAACAGGAGTTAACATATAGAAAACATCACTATTTAAAACTTGCTTCCCACTATAAGGATCTATACTAACAGATGGTTTTGGTAGAGAGCATCCTGTTAAGAGTACTGACGTGGCGATTGTTATGGCAATAAATATTTTTTTCATTTTAATATTTCCTCATGCTATCAGAATCATTTAAAGATATAAGTATAAATGATTGTTATTTTTAAAGTGTAAATATTTTATTTAAATAGTGTTAATTTAGGGTGTCGATGTATATTTGCATCAGGAACAAAAAAACATCACCATTAAAAATGCCCTTTATGATGGTGTTATGGTGAGCAATTTCATGGATGTTGACTGTATTTAACATAAGGGATCTTGCGCGCACC
>CANRON010000151.1 GCA_947632245.1 uncultured Ignatzschineria sp.
AATGAGGTTTTTTTGCGAGAAAATGATTTCTTGCTTACACAAGGGGGCAATAATTCTTTTGAATTAACGCGGCTAATTTATCTCTCTTATCATGCCATCAATAGGCTGGGGGAAATAAACTTATGTTATACAAATCCAATGCGTTATCTCCTAACGCAAATTCAGCACATCTTTCAGTAGCTTCTCCGAATAGATTACAAAAAACACTCGTATTATGGCAGCTCGTCATGATTGGGCTTGCTTATATGCAACCCATGACGGTCTTCGATACATTCGGGATTGTGAGTAATCAATCTGGCGGGCACGTTCCTACCGCTTATATCATTACACTTGTGGCAATGATGTTCACTGCGCTGAGTTATGGACAGATGGTTAAATACTATCCTTCCGCTGGCTCTGCGTATACTTACGCGCAAAAATCATTAAATCCAAATCTCGGCTTTGTGATTGGTTGGTGTACGATGCTTGATTATCTATTTAATCCGATGATCAATATCTTGCTAGCAACTATTTACCTCAAAACGTTGATTAGCTCTGATGTTAGCATCTGGTTCTATGTGATACCTCTTGCAATCGTAATGACGTATATTAACTACCGAGGCGTTGAGCTGGTTGCGAATATCAATACCTTAATTGTTTTCTGTCAATTATTGCTCATTGGTATTTTCGTTGCACTCATGATCAAAGGTTTAGCCTTTGATGGTGTGGGCGCAATGACAATTGCAAGCACAGAACCTTTTTGGTCTGAAGATATGCAAATTGGCGCTGTTGCTGCTGGTTCTGCTGTTCTCTGCTTCTCTTTCCTTGGATTTGATGGCTTAAGCTCTCTCTCTGAAGAGACAAAAGATGCAGCGAAAACAGTTCCGAGAGCAATATTACTGACAACGTTCATTGGTGGGGTGATCTTTATCCTCGTGACATACTTCATGCAACTCTTCTTTGAAAACTATACATTTCAAAACCCCGAAGAGAGCCAACCTGAAGTATTGATGTATGTTGGGAAAACCTTACTGCAATCTGTGGGTTTATGGCTTGCTGTATTAGCGGTATGCGCATCCGGTATTGCCGCACACACTGGCGTATCTCGCATGATGTATGTAATGGGTCGCGACGGGGTCTTACCTTCAAAAATATTTGGATATATTAATCCTAAATATAAAACCCCTTCTCTGAATATCATTATCGTCGGTTTTGTCTGTCTTTTTGCTGGTTTCTTTGATTTAAGCTTTGCACTTCACCTTGTCAACTTTGGTGCATTGACCGCTTTCTTCTTCGTAAACCTCTGCGTCATCGTACAGTACTATATCCGTGATAATTACCGTTATTCAGTCGGGCATAACTTAAACTATCTACTCTTTCCAATGGCGGGGATGGCATTTATCATCTACCTTTGGTTTAACCTTGAATATACAGCGCTTGTAATCGGTGTTGTTTGGGGAATGATTGGACTTGTGTATCTTGCGTTTATTACAAAAGGGTTCACAACTTATCCAAAAGAGTTTATTAGCCGCTCGCGGATGCCTGACCTCTAAAGATGAGATGATTTTTCTAATAACGGATGAGGAGATCATCCTTTATTAGAAGCATAAATCAACAATTAAGGCCGCTTATGACGGCCTTTTTTTACACCTTAAATATCAACCTATCAAAGCAATCTATTATGCTTCAAAATAGGAGAGTCGCGCATTATTTGCTAAAATGCCCTCTCTCATCGTTATTTAAAAATAGATACCCCTTCACATCAACATCACTCTTATGCCCTCGCTTTAATCTAAGGGCAAACTGCATTTTGGAGCATCTAAATGGAAGATTTACAACGCATTCATCCCTTTGAAATCATTCAGTATGAGGAGGATCTTTTTGGGCTATTTTTCCCGGCACAAGAACGTTTTGAAGTATTTGAAGATCTAGAAATGGAGATCAATGGCTTTGGCTGGGTAGACATTATCGAATTTTATCTTGATAATGAGTTAATAGACCTGCAAGGTCGATTTAGCTATGAACCCAATGAAGAGAGCTGTGAAGTACGCGGAACATTTACAGATATTAAATCATTTGTCCTCAATTTTAGACCGCTCTATTTTGATGATCATGCACTGACGTTACTGATTGAAGAGATGCAGGAAAGTTGGTATTCATAAAACACCCTTTCCACGCTTGCTCCTACACGTGCAAAAGTCGATTTGTCTACCTATAATAAAAGGAATGATATGAAATACTCCATTTTAGATTTAGCGAATATCAATCAACAGCAAACCCCTAAAGATGCTTTTGAAAGAGCCGTTCAACTCGCTCAACTTGGGGAACAGGAGGGTTTCACTCGATTCTGGGTAGCAGAACACCATAATATGGTGAATATCGCAAGCTCGGCAACGGCTGTTCTAATCGGGCATATTGCTGAGAAAACAAGTTCTATTCGCGTGGGGGCTGGCGGAATTATGCTTCCGAATCATGCGCCCTTAATGGTCGCTGAAGCTTTTGGAACCTTAGCAACGCTCTATCCTAACCGCATTGATCTTGGACTTGGCCGCGCGCCAGGCACTGATCAAGCTACTTCCTATGCATTAAGACGAGATCCAAGCCGGGCCGAGCATTTCCCCGCTGAAGTTGTTGAACTACTCTCTTACTTTCACCCTGAGGATAATCAAAAAATCAATGCGATTCCCGGCATGGGATTAGATGTGCCTATATGGGTTTTAGGTTCTAGCCTTTTTGGTGCCCAGCTTGCCGCTCATCTAGGGCTTCCCTATGCCTTTGCCGGTCACTTTGCGCCGACGCATATGGTAGATGCACTTAAAATTTATCGTGAGCGATTTCAGCCTTCTCGCTATCTCAATCAACCTTACTCAATTTTATGTATGAATGCGATTGTAGCAGATACTAGCCATGAAGCGCATATTCAGCTTACAACGATGCAACAGAGCTTTACTCAGTTAATTCGCGATGACCGCAAACTCACACCACCGCCAATTTCATTAGAAGCGATGGATCAATATTGGAATGCCGCAGAAAAACGCCATGTCAATGGTATGTTACGCCTATCTGCTGTTGGAGATAAGGCTGATGCAACACAATTTATTCAGGAACTACTCACAACAATTGAAGTAGATGAACTCATGTTTGCCGGCATGATTTATGATAACGAAAAACGCCTCCACTCCTTCAAGCTTTTAAG
>CANRON010000152.1 GCA_947632245.1 uncultured Ignatzschineria sp.
GATCTTACGCTTGGCCGTGTTGATGTTGTATTTGGTGATGGGGAAGTTGTGAATGACTATATGAAAGAGAACGATAAGTTCGTAGTCGTCGGTGAGAAAGTCACAGACCCAAAATATTTTGGACAAGGATTAGGGATCGGTGTTGGTCAGCGCAATAAAGCATTGTTAGAAGAGATCAATACCGCGCTGAAAACCATCCAAGAAAATGGTAAGTATGATGAGATCTACAGCAAATGGTTTGAACAACAGTAATTGAATGTAGAAGTCGTAAAACAGAAAGCGATGGCAAATTCATCGCTTTTTGTTTGTAACTAGAGGAAGTAGTGTGAGTGGTTTAACCAATATTTTTGATATCTTCACAAGTAGCTATTTTGAAGCGATGCTCGTTGCCGCAAAAACAACAATCGTTTTAGCGCTTGTAAGTTTAGTATTAGGATTTCTGTGGGCCAATATATTGGCAGTATTAGAGCTTAGCCGCTGGAAGATTGTCAGGTGGCCTGTAACGATCTTTGTATCGATTGTTCGTTCGCTTCCGGAGCTCATAGTCATATTTTTAATAGGGCTTGGTCTCCCTTATCTTTTTCTGGAATTTGAAGATGTATTGCCTGTGAGTTGGGTCGATGCCTATTTCAGTATGCTCGATAGTTATGGGGAATATCTCTTTTTTGGATTAGGTGCTTTTGCTTTATCCCTTATTTATGCATCTTATGCATCCCAGACAATACGCGGTGCATTATTGGCTGTGCCGAAAGAGCAGTGGAGTAGTGGCGCGGTATTAGGCCTTTCAAAACCTGCGATTTTCTTCTATATCATCATGCCGCAAATGTGGCGACATGCGTTTCCGGGCCTAAGTAATCAGTGGCTTGTCTTATTGAAAGATACCGCGCTTGTCTCATTGATTGGTGTGCATGAGCTTATGAAAGAAACCGATTATATCTATAGTGCGACATCGGATGGTTTTACATGGTATGCCACAGCTGCATTAATCTATCTTGTGATTTCTCTGGTGAGTCAGAGGCTACAAGATCTCCTTTATAATCGAATCACTCAATATGACCAAGAGTCAGCGAAATAGGGGGCATCATGTTAGATCATTTTATTTTTATACTTGAAGGTGTTCCGCTGAGTTTAGCGATTACGATTGCTGCGCTTTGCTTCGGTTTTGTATTAGCACTTATCTTGACGGGGATTTTAACGCTTTGGGATAAGAAATGGCCGGCAAAAATCGCGCGTGGCTTTATTATATTTTTTACAGGAACGCCCCTTCTAGTACAGATTTTCTTGTTTTATACAGGTCCTGGGCAATTTGAGTTTATTAAAGACTCTTTTCTATGGTCTCTATTCTCTCAGGCGTGGTTCTGTGCGGTTCTAGCTTTATCGCTCAACTCGGCGGCCTATACGGCGCAACTATTTCATGGCGCTGTCAAAAATATCTCAAAGAATCAATGGGAAGCATGTTTAGCGCTTGGCATGAATCGTTTTGAAGCAATGAAGATTTTGATTCCATTAGCGCTTAGACGCGCGCTGCCTAGTTATTCTAACGAGATAGTACTCATCTTTAAGAGTACATCTTTAGTTCAGGGTATTACGCTCATGGATATTATGGGCCGAGCGAGAGAGTTGACAGGGCAAACTTATGATTCCATCACATACTATGCAATGGCTGGGGTTATATATTTAGGGGTCAATATCATATTGATAATCATTGCGAAAATGATGGAGAGACGAGCGCTTGCTTTTGAAAATTAATATTTTGAAATAAGAGAATAATAATCGTTGGTGAGGGCATAAAATGCTCCCATCACTCTCAATGAGCACTATGCCCTAAAGGTGAAATATAACTTTGGGGTATTTTTATATATGTTCAGATAATCATATTATGGGTGAATATAAATATGTATTTATATAAAAACTATTGATAAGTATCTAAGTTTTTGCCCTTATAAGTATGACAAACAGATGAAAAGTATATTTATAATGGTCGCATTGTTAAGAGTAGCTTAGAATAAGCCTCAAGCATGATATCTTTGAATAAAAGCGTTGATGGCTGGTGTACCTAAAGTTGCGGCTTTATTGGAAATATGAATTAGCAAATAGAGATGAATTATGAAATTACTTAATCCTAAACGTATACAACGAATTCGTAATATTTTGAATGTTTTCGGTGTGATTGCGTCAATACTATTAGTTGTGAGTATTTCGATGGAAACATTTAGTGATGACCCATTTATGGCACATACTGTCTATTTTGATACCCAGTTTTGGATCTGTATCTATTTCACAATAGATTTCTTCATATTTTTAATGTTATCAGATAAAAAATGGCGTTTTTTTAGGCGGTATTTTATAGTTCTTTTACTATCGATCCCTTACTTAAGTCTCATGGAAGATGCGCAGCTTCATTTTACGGAAGGGCAGATATACTTAATACGCTTGATACCCTTAACAAGAGGGGCTGCGGCATTAGTATTGATAGTCATGATTATTGTGCAACGTAATACTACGGCGCTTTTTATCTCTTATATTATTTTGCTTACAGCGATTATTTACTTTATTACGTTAATTTTCTTTATTGCGGAGCGAGGATTGAATCCGGAAGTAAAAGTTTATTCAGATTCATTATGGTGGGCTGCGATGACAGTCACGACCTTAGGCTCCACAATTCAGCCTGTCACAGTTGCCGGAAAAGTGATTACGACCTCTCTTGCTGCCGTAGGATTAACGATTTTCCCCATATTTACGGCATATATTACGACAATTATTAATCAATTAAGCCAAAAAGATAAGCAGATGAAGAACATATCCACGGAGATATAGGCGGAAAGAAGATATGTTTTCTTAGTAATAAGAGGTCATAGCTATTTTTATTGAGGCTTTAGAGCGATTACTAGATGTTTTTAGTAAGCTATCATATTGATCTAGAAAGGATTAAAGGTAGTTCTTAAGGTGTTTTTGTGGTTGAGTAATTTTAGCGCTTTACATATTGGCAAGGATAACTATAATAGTACGTCTATTCACTACTGAGGTAGCAAATAGAAAACGGAAAAATGGCCGAGCGGCTGAAGGCGCACCCCTGCTAAGGGTGTATACGTTAATAGCGTATCGAGGGTTCGAATCC
>CANRON010000153.1 GCA_947632245.1 uncultured Ignatzschineria sp.
TTTGATGTTTACTTTTACAATACAATTAGCCTAACCCAAAATAGGATAACTTGATATATCTTGCCTTAATTTTATTACCAAGATTTTTACTACCAAGATTCATCTCGCGTATGCACTCGGCACTTTGGATTGCGGCGATAGTTAAATTTCTGCCATGAAAAATCAAGCGCATTATAGATCGCAATTTTTCCTGTTGAAATTACACCTATTCCTAAAATCAACTTCATCGCTTCTTGCGCTTGGCTAACACCTATAATATGTACTACTGGAGAAAATACACCAAAGAGCGCGCAGTTCCCATCATCCGCATGATCTCCACTAAATAAGCATTCATAACACGCAGATTCTGTATCTCTAAAATCAAAGACGGTTAACTGTCCCTCAAAACGAACAGCTGAGCCTGATATTAAGGGGATTCTATTGAGGTAACATGCACGATTTAAATCTTTACGGAGGCTAAAGTTATCACTGCAATCGAGTACACAATCAGCATCTTTTACTAATATTTCTAGTTCTGTAAATGAGACTTTTTGATCGACTTCGATCAATCTGACATCCGGATTTAAATCCCGTAAGTGCTTTGCCGCCTGCTTTACTTTAGAATGCCCAACATCCGCCATGTTATAGCCCGTTTGTCTGTGAAGATTGGTAATATCCACCGTATCGAAATCAATCAGGGTAATTGTCCCAATTCCCGCACCGGCAAAAAGTGGCAATGCAGCCATTCCTAACCCACCACACCCAACAACGACCACGTGCGCTTTTTTAAGCTTAGCCTGCCCCTCCAAATCAAATTGATCGAGCATAATATGCCGGGAATAACGCAATAATTCATCATCTGTTAATTGTGATTCATCCCACTTCATATAACCTGCCTCTTAAAATTAATCGTTGCTCAAATTTGGTGCGATTTTACCCGCTGACTTGAAATGACTTGAAAGACCCACATTATAGTAGCACGCCAATTTAAAACTATAAGGAGTTAATTGTGGAACAATTTCGAGGTACAACCATCTGTGCGGTGCGCCGCGGTAATGAAGTCGTCATCGGTGGAGATGGTCAGGTTTCCATGGGAAACACCATCATGAAAGGAAACGCTCGCAAAGTACGTCGTCTTTTTAATGGCAAAGTTATTGCAGGATTTGCCGGCGGTACGGCAGATGCCTTTACCCTCTTTGAAAGATTTGAAGAGAAATTATCCCAACATAGCGGCAATCTTACGCGTGCAGCTGTTGCACTGGCGAAAGATTGGCGTACAGAGCGCTCGCTTCGTAAGCTTGAAGCGCTTTTAATCGTGGCAGATGAAACTGCTACATTCGTGATTTCAGGCCTGGGTGATGTGATCGAACCAGAACACGATATCGCCACAATTGGTTCAGGCGGGATGTTTGCACATAGTGCAGCGCTTGCGCTTTTACAAAACACAGAGCTTTCTGCAGAAGAGATCGTTCGTAAAAGCCTTGAGATTGCAGGCAGCGTCTGTATCTATAGTAATACAAACTTAACACTTGAGAAATTAAGCTTCTAAATTTAGGCTGACGATACCGCTTCCCTTATGAATAAAGCGATAAGCGGTATTGCTATTTTAGGGGGTTAAAATATCCCTTAAAATCACTCCGATAATACAAAAGCTTCCTCAATAGTCACACCCTACAATTCGAAACAGACCCAAACACAGATCTATTAATATCAATGTTATGAATGGTGTTTCGAAACAAAGCATTTAAAAAGGAATTATTTTATGAGCGCTATGACTCCAAGAGAGATTGTTCAAGAACTCGATCGTTATATTATTGGTCAGGACGAAGCGAAACGTTCTGTCGCGATTGCCCTTCGTAACCGCTGGAGACGTCAACAAGTCGGTGATGATATGCGTGGCGAGATCACCCCAAAAAACATCCTAATGATCGGGCCAACCGGTGTCGGTAAAACTGAAATCGCGCGCCGCTTAGCGACGCTTGCGAATGCGCCTTTCATTAAAGTGGAAGCCACGAAATTCACAGAAGTCGGTTATGTGGGCCGTGAAGTTGACTCTATTATTCGTGATTTAGTCGAAGCATCTGTGAAGCAAGTGCGCGAAAAAATGATCAAAGAAGCATATCCAAAAGCAGAAGAAGCCGCCATTGAGCGAGTGCTTGATGCAATCCTGCCGCCGCCAAAAGGTGTGGGTTTTGCCGATGAGCCGAATGCACCGAAAGTTGAAAGCTCAACACGCCAAAAATTCCGCGAAAAAATTATCCGCGGCGAAATGGATGATAAAGAGATCGATATCGAAGTTTCAGGCATGGGCGCAGGTGGCGTGAATATTATGTCACCTCCCGGCATGGAAGAGATGGCAGATCAGCTTCAATCGCTTTTCCAACAATCAGGCATGGAAAAGAAAAAAAGCAAAAAAATGAAGATTAAAGATGCGCTTAAGATCGTTCAAAACGAAGAAGCAGCGCGCTTAATCAATGAAGAAGAAGCAAAACAGAAAGCGATTGAAGTGGCTGAAAACCAAGGAATCGTCTTTATTGATGAGATCGATAAGGTCTGCCGTAAAGGTGAAACCTCTGGCGCTGACGTATCACGTGAAGGTGTTCAACGTGACTTATTACCATTGATTGAAGGTTGTACTGTTTCCACTAAATATGGTGCGATCAAAACGGACCATATCCTCTTCATCACGTCAGGTGCATTCCATCTGGCAAAACCATCTGATCTAATCCCTGAGCTTCAAGGCCGCTTACCAATTCGTGTGGAATTGAAATCACTCAATGCCGATGACTTCTTCCGCATCTTAACAGAGCCATCATCAGCGCTTATTAAGCAATATACAGCGCTTTTGAAAACAGAAGGTGTTGAGCTTGAGTTTGAAGAAGCAGCACTTCGCAAAATCGCGAAAATGGCTTTTGAGGTAAATGAGAAAACTGAAAATATCGGCGCACGCCGTCTTCATACAATCTTAGAGCGTTTGCTTGAAGAGATCTCATTCTCCGCATCTGACCGCGATGGTGAGAAATTCATTATCACAGAAGAGTATGTAAAAGGCGAACTTGATGACTTAGTGGAAGATGAAGATTTAAGTAGATTTATTCTTTAATTAAAA
>CANRON010000154.1 GCA_947632245.1 uncultured Ignatzschineria sp.
GAGCTCAATATAATGGCTAAAACGGTGGGTGCAAGCGAGAAAACAATCACGCGTATATTTCAAAGAGAAACGGGATTAGGCTATCAGGCATGGCGGCAACAGTGGCGCCTATTAAAGGCGATAGAGTTGTTAAGTGAAGCATATTCATTAATGGAGATAGGATTACAGTTGGGTTTTGCAAATGATAGTAGTTTTGTGCAATTTTTTAAGAAAATGACCGGTAAATCCCCGCGGCAGTATTAAGGTGGTTTTTTTCTGGCTGGAAATCCCCGGCTAAAAATGGTGAAGGATATGCGAAAAACCGATACTTATAATAGAATAGAGATTCGACCACTATTTCAGTTGATTGAAAGGAGTGGGATTAGCGAATAGTGGGATCAGTTCTATTCGTAGTTTTATTTTAAAAAGGATTTAATTTATATGGCTCGTAAAAAGGGTTCAAATAATAGCGCTTCAATTGCCGGCAATAAACGCGCTTATCATGACTACTTCATTGAAGAGAAGATCGAAGCGGGAATTGAGCTTCAAGGGTGGGAAGTAAAATCCCTACGTGATGGACATGGGCAGTTATCGGAAGCGTATGTACAGGTTAAAAATGGCGAAGTCTTTATGATTGGTTCGCGCATTACGCCGCTCTTATCAGCATCGACACATGTGTATGCCGATGACACACGAACAAGAAAGTTGCTCCTTCATAGAAGAGAGATTGACCGTCTAGTTGGCGCCGTGGATCAAAAAGGTTACACGCTTGTGCCTTTAAGCCTTTACTGGAAAAAAGGGCTTGTAAAGGTCGAGGTGGGTCTTGCGAAGGGTAAAAAAGATCATGATAAACGCGCAGTCATTAAAGATCGAGATTGGGATCGTGAAAAGCAGCGCTTAATGCGTCATGATAATCGATAAACATTCGATTATTGCGCTTGGCATGTTAGGCTAGTAAATGCACTCAATGTATGGATATATCTATATTTTCATACATTAAGTCATAATACCCGATATGACTATTGCGTAAATCGTTAAGGTCTCGGTAATAATAAAAATAAGAGAGTGCTTTAAGGGTCATTAAGGGGGAATAGAAATATCATCCTTGATGCCGAAGTCACTCTCACTATAAACGTAATGCGACATAATTAACAATGTAATGCGCGTTGGCTGTCGCGTTATTTATAAATCTATAGGAGAGGAATCATGGAAAAGAAAAAGATTGTATTTTTAGATCACGGGACGTTGAGCCGCTTTAAGTTGGATTTTAACTTTCCGCATGAACTTGTAGAAATTGAAAATTGTGCCAAAGAAGAGGTCGCAAAAGCGCTGACGGGCTTTGATATTGCGATTACCAATAAAGTGATTATTGATCGCCCTGCTATGGAAGCCAATCCTCAGCTCAAGCTGATTGCGGTTGCGGCAACGGGCTATAATATTGTGGATGTTGTGGCGGCTAAGGAGCTTGGGATTACGGTCTGTAATGTTGCGGGTTATAGCCAAACAGCGGTTGCGGAGCATGCATTTATGATGATGATCTCGCTTATGCACCGTTTACCGCTTTATGAAGCTAGAATGCGTAAAGGAGAGTGGCAGCAATCACAGTTCTTCTCGATTTTTGGCGCGCCTATTTATGAGTTAAAGGGGAAAACGCTCGGAATCTTTGGAAAGGGGAGTATTGGTTCGCAGTTTGCAAAATATGCAGATAGTTTTGGTATGAAGGTCCTATTTTCTGAGCGAAAGAATGCAGCGGAAATTCGAGACGGATATACACCTTTTGAGGAAGTATTAACAACCAGTGATGTCTATTCCGTGCACGCCCCTTTAACGCCGGAGACAAAGGATCTGATTAGCACTGATGAGATCAATCGCATGAAGCAAGATGTTATTTTACTGAATGTCAGCCGCGGAGGATTGATTAATGAAGCCGCGCTAGCAGATGCGCTTCGCAGCGGGCGTATTGGTGGGGCAGGTGTGGATGTTTTAACAACAGAGCCACCAAGGCCAGATAATCCATTGCTTGCAAATGATCTAGGAAACTTTATCATTACGCCACATACTGCCTATGGTAGTGAGGAGGCCTTGGCAAAATTGATCGCGATATTATCCGATAATATTAATCAGTTCGTTGCCGGCAATCCTCAAAATGTTGTGAACTAATACGTTTTACCAAACAGGGCCGATCCGGCTCTATTACAATATAAAAAAGGGAATATTTAATGTTAGCAGAAGCCTATATGGGATTAAAGCATACGCATATTATGCTTGCGTTCTTTTCAATCATCTTCTTCAACTTTCGTTTCTGGAAGTACTTTATTGCAAGAAGACCTAAGTGGGCGCGTATTGTTCCGCATGTTGTGGATACGTTTCTTCTGCTAACAGGAATTCTTTTAGCGATTGCAATCAGTGTGAACCCATTCTCCCTTGCTGGCAGTTGGTTAGGCGTGAAGTTAGTATTTATGGTGCTCTATATCGTCTTTGCTGTCTTGGCAATGAAACAAACGTTTGCACAACCAAGCAGACTGTTGAACTACTTGATTTGTAACAGTATGGCGATGGCTGTGATCTGGATGGCAATGATGAAGCCGCAGCTGTTTTAAATAGGCCAAATCTCATGATTTTGGATAAAACGCATAAAGAGTTAGCAAATTGTTGAATGTCGCTAAAACTGAGGTATACTACTCATCTTAGTTAAGCGCCCATAGCTCAGCTGGATAGAGTACCTGGCTACGAACCAGGCGGTCGGAGGTTCGACTCCTTCTGGGCGCGCCATATTGAAACCCCTAACAAGGTAGCTTGTTAGGGGCTTTTCTTATTGTTTTTACCGCCGTATCTAAGAGCGGTTGAATATAAAAATGATTGCCATGCTCAGATCGCCTTGTTGTAGATAGATGGAATAGCTCTTATCTGTTTTGTATAAGTATTTTGAATGATAAGATTTTACAATGAGATGATAAATATCATTGCAGAGTGAAGAGGGTTAATCGTCATTTTCTGTTTGAAAATATTTATAGAATATTACTGCGGGTCTGTTGTCAGAATGGCTGCGAAATAAGCAATTATTTTCAGATAGTTAAATG
>CANRON010000155.1 GCA_947632245.1 uncultured Ignatzschineria sp.
TTGAATGATGAACCCTCTATAAAAGGGCTTGAAATCATATTATCGGCACACAGATCGCGCGGAACCGCTGCGATATTACCGACCCTCATTACAGCTGATGACGAGACAATCAAAAAAAGTTTAGAGGCAATATCACTCGGTATCAAACAAGAACTACCGGGATTACTAGGCATTCATATTGAAGGTCCAATGATTAACCCAAAACGCAAAGGTATTCATAAGCGTGAAAATATCCGTACACTTGATGAGTCTTTAATTGATGAGATTTGTTGTCATCAAAATTTTACACGTCTAATCACGCTTGCTCCTGAAATGGTACCGATGAAGCTTATCGAAAAACTCAATAATGCCGGTGTTATTGTATTCGCAGGTCATACTGAAGCCTCACCCACATGCCTCAATGAAGCTATCTCAGCAGGACTGAAAGGATTTACCCATTTATATAATGCAATGCCCGCAATGGAATCACGTAATCCTGGCCCCACAGGCTTTGCCATTCAATCACAAAAAACATTTGCCTCTATTATTCATGATACCTATCACGTCAACCCACTCATGGTCAAACTTGCCTACCAAAGCATGCCTAAAGGTCACCTTTTCTTGGTCAGCGATGCTATGAGCTCCATCGGCAGCGATCAAACAGAGTTTGTGCTCGATGATCAGACTATCTACGTACAAGATGGCCGCCTTACAAATATGTCAGGCACTCTTGCCGGTGCGCATATAGATATGGTAACGTCAGTTATTAACTCTGCAAAATTTTTAGACATCCCCCTTTCCGAGGCGCTTGCAATGGGTACATCAATTCCGGCTAAAGTCATTGATAGTAATCATTATGGCTTCATAAAAAATGGTTATAAAGCTTTTATCAATGAGATGAAAAGTGATAAAATAACTCCTGTATTTTTAGAAACAGTTACCCCATAAGGTCGTTATAATGAATGGTATAATTCTTATCCTCGCATGTTTAATTGCAGGAAAAGTCGTTACCCATAGCATCACCTGTAAAACTCAATTCATCTACTCTTTAAACCGCGTCGCAATCATGATTGCCCTGCCGGCATTGATTCTTGATAAAGTCCACTCACAAGCTTTTTCACTGGATGCAATCTTTCCCCTGCTCTCTCCTTGGATTTTATTCTTTCTCACCATAGGTTTGGTCTATCTGATAAAGATATTTATTCCCATGTCGAGAGTGACAATTGGCACACTAATCTTGCTTGCTGGAACCGCGAATACATCATTTGTAGGCGTTCCGCTTATTCAAGCAATGATGGGAACCGAAGAATATCTTGGCATAGCGCTTTGGGTCGATCAATCTAACTTTATCCTTCTCTTCACCTTAGGCGCCTTTATTGCTGATTTTTATGGTGGTGAAAACGCTTCTATTACGAAGAATCTACGGGTTTTAGTCAAATATCCCCCCATCATAGCCTTAGTCCTTGCTTTTGCCTTAAAGCCCTTTGAATACCCCGAATTCTTAACTTTTTCACTGGAAGCTTTAGGTTCACTCATTACACCACTGACCATGATATCTGTAGGTGCAAGTTTAACGCTGCCGCGCAATAAAAAACTCATCGGCTTCTTAACTATAGGATTAGGTATAAAGCTCATCATATTACCGCTCGCAATACTCGGTATTTTAGTCTTTATCTATGCCTCACCCAACGTTTACATCAACCAGATTGTCTTAATGCAGGCAGGAATGGCGCCGATGGTTATTGCTGTAATTATAGCGCTTGAAAAAGGCTTAGATGGGGAACTTGCATCCATCATGACCGCAATCGGCATTCCGCTCTCCTTCATTACAGTACCGCTTTTCTATTACTTAATTATCTAATAGACAAAAGTATGACTAAAATATCCTTGTTAGGATATGCCACAGATTACGCTGTAACCAATAACAGATAAAACATTACCAAAGATATACATAAAAGGCATCTTTATCACTAAAGATGCCTTTTATTGTATTCAGAGCTTTCTCGTAAGCTATAGCCTTTAAGTAAGATATGATTCCATAGAGATAACCTGTTTTTCATTCAGCTAAAAAACAAATAACGCTATAATTTCCGATTCATCATGACCATTCCTACTATTTTGATGATTTTACATACTCTGTATTTTGCGTGAACCCATCAAAATCAAATAAGTCCGTATCACATAGCTGAGACAAGCGAATATTTTTAGTAGAGCGAAAAATACTGTCGATCCTTCCGGGTACTTTACGCTCCCACTCTTGTAACAGTTTTTTCACTTCTTGTCGCTGCAATCCATCTTGTGAGCCGCATAAGTTGCAAGGGATAATCGGGAACTCTTTATGATCTGAATAGGCTTGAATATCTGCCTCACTGCAATAGCTCATCGGTCTAATCACGATATTATCAGCATCATCACTTCGCAACTTTGGTGGCATAGCCTTCATAACACCCCCAAAGAACATATTCATAAAGAGCGTCTCCACAATATCATCCCGGTGATGCCCTAGCGCAATTTTATTAAAACCATTCTCTTTCGCGTAAGAATATAGCGCACCGCGGCGAAGACGCGAACAGAGACTACATGTTGTTTTACCCGGCGCAATTTTGGAGGTCACTATAGAATAGGTATCCTCCTCAATAATGTGATATTTCACACCAATACTCGCCAGATATTCAGGAAGCACATGCTCAGGAAATCCTGGTTGCTTTTGATCGAGGTTAACAGCCATCAATTCAAAGGAAATTGGCGCATGCTTTTGAAGAATCAATAAGAGATCGAGCATTGCGTAAGAATCCTTCCCGCCTGAGAGACAGACCATAATTCGATCGCCTTCCTCTATCATCTTATAGTCCATAACAGCACTGCCGACAAGATGGCGTAATCGCTTTTGAAGTTTTTCAAAAGATTCGCTCAAATCTAAATCACGCACATCGTTCATGAGATCCTTCACATTTTTTATACCACCCGCAATATTTATATTCTTTATATTTTCAGACATTGATCCACTCACGCTATATTATTTAAAATGACTCATGG
>CANRON010000156.1 GCA_947632245.1 uncultured Ignatzschineria sp.
GCTTCTGTTGCCGTATGGTATTGTCGTGTTTGGATCTCTTTTTCTGTGATCACGATACTTTGGCTACCGACTTCGCTTGCAAGTGTCGCCGTGCGATTCGCGGTGAAGATGATCTCATCTTCATTTTCGGAAGTGTCTACTTTTTCTGCAGCCATAGATAAGGATGCAGAAAGCACTAATAAAACAGCAAGCGCGCAGGCTTTTTTTGAATATTTCTCTAACATAAGAGCTCTTTAACCTCGAGAGTAGTTGAAGTTGGGCGGTGTCTGACTTTTGTAGAAGATCTACATCACAGTGGCGGGTCCGTGAGGGAGTTTCACCCTGCTTCCCGATTCCAACTTAAATAAAGGGATGATTAACTCATTATAAATAATATAATCTTTGAAATAATATGACAAAATCACAAACTCATGCAAAGACTTTATCGATAACTATTCAATAGTTTACTTCAAATCACTATCCGATTCATGATTATGCACCATCAATTTTCAATCCTCTTACAAACCTATTGCCTGCTATTTAATTTCAGATCTTTTCTGAATAAATTGAGGAGAGTGACTTCCTTTTAATAAGATATATAGAAAAAATGGCGCGCCTAAAATCGCGGTAATGACGCCCACAGGTATTTCAGCAGGCTTTAAAACGACCGAACCTAAAGTATCAGCAACAACAAGTGTCGCCCCACCGAGAAAAAGCACTGCCCAAAACAGTAAACGATGATCGGCGCCTAACAGTCTTCTGGCAATATGGGGTATCACCATCCCTACAAATCCGATAGGTCCCGCGAGTGCAACAAATATCCCTGTCATCATGCTCACGATTAAAAACAGAGTCCCCATCACCCTTGCACTATTAATGCCACGCGTTAATGCGACATCTTCACCTTGCTGTAGTAGATTCAATCGCGTGGTATAGGTGTAAATAATCACAATACTTACAAAAAAAACGGCGGCAAGCTGTGCTAAATCAGTCATCGTTACAAAGGATAGTCGCCCCATCATCCAACTCATCATCGCGAGTGCTGAAGAAGACTGACCGAGAGATTGCAGTAACATTAAAATACTGGATATAAAGAACGTTAAAATAACCCCCATTAGTAGCAGCTTAATCGGGGAATGCCCCGTTCGAAAATTCACCTGATAGATAAGAATCGTAATCAGTAATGCCCCTAAAAAGGAAAATAAGCTTAATCCTGAAAAGATACCCAGCGTAAAACTAATCCCCCAATAGACATAAATAGCGGCACCTAAACTCGCGCCCGCCGCGACGCCAAGCGTAAAAGGTTCGGCTAAAGGATTTCTTAGAATTGCTTGAAAAACAAGACCTGATACAGAGAGTCCTGCGCCGATCATCCATGCTGCTAAAGAGCGAGGAACACGCATCTGCCAAAATATTTCGCTCCCCTCACCCCATGGCATGAGAAAGGTTAAACCAAACATTGGCATTAATAACAATAAAATAAGACTACTTGCAATCATAATCAATAGCCGGCGATTTTGTTGCTTTTTTTGCTGCTGCAATATCTGTACAGCACTCGGTGATTCCATCTATTTCCAATCCTTATATTATTGATATATCACATCTATATACTGAGCTATTAAAAATAACGCGCACGTCCACTATGCCATAACTCTTGGAACTGATACTCAAATAGATCTTCTAACAGTGTTGGGTTTAATATGGATGATATCTCTCCAAATGCGACCATTTTTCCTGCTTTCAAAGCTAAAAGATGCGTGTAGCAATCAAGCATATTTATATCATGCGTAATGGAGATAACGGTCTTTTCCGGCAGTGCGGCAATTAATCGATTCATCTCATCTCGATGCTTGGGATCAAGCGCGGCATTTACTTCATCTAACATCACAATCGGCGTTTCTTGTGCAATTGCACCTGCCATATGTACGCGCTGACGCTCACCGCCACTTAAACTTGAGAGCATACGGGGTGCTAACGATAAGGTGCTCGTCATACCTAGAGCCTTTTCGATAATCTGTGCATTCTTTTGTTGTGATACATGATGAGTATAACGACCTAACTCGCACCACTCCCAAACAGTGATCTCGCCTGTCGGTAGCTGCTGCTGACTGATGTAGCTGATGAGTTTTGCACGCTTTGATAGCGGGATATGTAAAAAAGAGTTCTCATCAATAAGATAATGATCAAAATAGCTTGGTATTAATCCCAATAAAGATTTCAAAAGCGTACTTTTCCCCGACCCGTTTGCACCAATAATGGCAAGCTTTGCACCCTTCGGCAATATAAAGGAGATATCCGTCAAGATATTTTCTCCCGTAGATAAAGTGGCGGTTAACCCTTTTACATCTATCATCTCAGCTTAGCGTCCTTTATATAGCTCTGTTAGAAATAGAAATTACTCTATGTTCCATCTTACAATATTTTATTCAGATACTATTGATACTGTTGTCATTCACGCTTTAAAATCCCGAACCTCTCATTTATTTCCCTGCTATTTTGAAACCATCATTCAGAGAGAAGTCGAAACCGAATCGGCTTCAAACGAATGCCTTGTACGGGTATATCAACTGCATTGATCGTCGATAAACTCTTTTGAACAGCAGATATTGCACATCGATCTAGTCGAGCGTAGCCTGAACTCTCCAACACTTTAACTTCAACCCCCTCCGAGGCCTTTGTAATGTAAACAATAACCACACCCTCTTCTCCTCTTCGCTTTGAGGCTTCTGGGTAACAGCCCTGTATGTTTGA
This sequence comes from uncultured Ignatzschineria sp., assembly GCA_947632245.1. GTDB lineage: Bacteria > Pseudomonadota > Gammaproteobacteria > Cardiobacteriales > Wohlfahrtiimonadaceae > Ignatzschineria. The sequence goes on from CANRON010000156.1 coordinate 2,731, forward strand.
GCTCACTGTTCTTTCTATATCCACCGCGAATTGATCACCACTTCTTGCGGTAGAGGCTTGCTGATTGGTGTTACTTTCTTTTTTCAAATCTATCTCATCAGTGCTACTTTCAACACCGCTTTCAATATTACGCTCAATAACGTTTCTATTACTCGCCGGACCACTCTCATTTTGCTTTTCGTGTGGTCGCTTAATATTTATCTCTCGACTTTGTACTTCTTTGCCAAGTGATTTTTGCGCATTATTTTCTATAGTATTAGCGCTTTTCCATTCAG
>CANRON010000157.1 GCA_947632245.1 uncultured Ignatzschineria sp.
GATTTCAGGTCTTAATTGAATCGGACTATCTTCATAGAGCATAGATCTGTTTTTACTCATAAAAGGTAAGAGATCCCAGCCTTTCTGCTCAGCGAGAGAATTTAGGCGCAATTGCTGCTCTGTTTGAGGCACGGGTACAAATATGCAAGAACCTGTTCCTGTAATATAAGGGTTGAGTCCGAGTCCTTCGAGCTCCCTTATAATTTCTTGCATCTCAGGGTAATGATGATAGATTGCCGGGGTGCAATCATTAATGGCGCGTGAATCGTCAAAATAATGATCTTTCATAAGCGTGCTATTTCTAGGAAGGTGGTCGCTTTCAAAGATGACTTTAGTACTAATGTGAATACCAGGATTGATGAGGATAAATGTTTCTTCCGGAACCTCTATAGGCGTCAGTTGCTCGCCGATGCCCTCAGCCCAAGCACTTTGTCCATAGATAAAAATGGGGACATCCGCGCCGAGTTTCTTGCCGATGCTTAAAAGGGTGTCATCAGATAGGTTTAAGTCCCAAAGATTATTAAGAACGACCAACGTGGTGGCGGCATTAGAGCTGCCGCCACCGATACCGGCGCCCATTGGTAAGTTTTTGACCAGATCAATGGTGACACCTTTCTCTGTATGCACATAATCTTTCAATGCCATGATTGCTTTATAGATGAGATCATCTTCAAGCGCGAAGCTATTGTGCTCGTAATTAAAGCGAATCTCATTGTCATCAGTGACTTTAAAGCCGATCTCATCAAATAGATCAGTAAATTGGAAGACGGTTTGTAAATAATGATAGCCATTGTCCTCGCGTTTAATAACACGAAGCATGCGATTAATTTTAGCGGGGGAAGGAAAATAGAGCATTAGCGAACAATCCAGTTGTCAATGAGGAATCGAAGGCGAATATCATTACCACGCGTTAATGTCATTTTAAGGGGCAATTCCATGCTGTTTTTCATAATCCATTCATCATAAGTTACCGTCCAGCCATCTTCTACGAATGATTTAGGGCGCTCTTTATCATCGAATATGACTTTAGTATTCATATCGTTTGTACGACCCTTAATCCATTGTTGAGTGCCGGAAACAGGCCAGTCAATACCGGTAAGCTTGGCAAATAGACGATCTGGATTACTATCTTTAAAGGTATCCTCATCAATTTTAATCGTCGTCTCTTTATCTGCAAGTTCGATATCAACGCGGCCTTGCGCAAAGGGACCTTGAATGATGATATTGACGGGTTCATTTTGGATCTGTTCGATCGCAAAACTCACTTGGCCGCTTTGGGTGGGGTGCTTGATTGCTGTTCTACCAAAAACTTTATAGCTTTCAGCATCCTCTAAGACAGCATAATTAGGGACGGTACAAGCAGTGATTGAAAAAACTGTGAAAATAAGTGGGATAATTTTTATTCGATTCATGGCATTTTTTAAAAAGTTTGATATCATTGTTCCCGTCGCTACAGAGCAACGAAACAATCTCTAAGTGAGATACATTCTACACTCTGAAATGGCTTATAAACAGAAGTCTAGGTGAGCAAAAAGAGCTCAGAAATAAAACTAGACAACCATCAAAATATGTTTATAATAGTTGTTCTTCAGATGGGCTATAGCCAAGCGGTAAGGCAGCGGGTTTTGATCCCGCCATCCCCAGGTTCGAATCCTGGTAGCCCAGCCAAATATTTAAAAGGTATTGCATTGTAATTTAATTCAAGTTGATTAAATAAGAGATAGATTACACGAATGCGATACCTTTTTCTATTATAGATTCATAGTTTTAAAACTTTTACGTATTGATAGAGGATATCATTGTAATGAGCAGCAAAGACCAGATGATGGTGTTTACCGGCAACGCCAATCCAGAGTTAGCTAAGAAAGTGGTAAAGCATTTAGGACTTGAGTTGGGCGATGCAACAGTAGGGCGCTTCTCAGATGGTGAAGTAATGATCTCTATCAACGAAAATGTTCGTGGTAAGGATGTATTCTTCATTCAGCCTACATGCTATCCAACAAATGATAACTTAATGGAACTTTTGGTAGCTTGTGATGCGCTTCGTCGTGCATCGGCAGGTAGAATTACTGCAGTGATTCCTTATTACGGTTATTCGCGCCAAGACCGCCGTCCGCGTTCTGCTCGAGTGCCTATCTCTGCGAAAGTTGTTGCAAATATGATTACGAGTGTAGGATGTGATCGTGTATTGACGATAGATCTTCATGCTGATCAAATACAAGGTTTCTTTGAAATTCCTGTTGATAATATCTATGCATCATCAGTCATTCAAAAAGATATTCTTGCGCATTGTGCGGAAGATGTCACAGTGGTATCTCCTGATGTTGGGGGTGTACTTCGTGCACGTTCTGTTGCAAAGCAGATCCCGGGTGCTGATTTAGTGATCATTGATAAACGCCGCCCTGCACCGAATGTTGCTGAAGTAATGAACATCATTGGTGAAGTAGAAGGTCGTAATTGTATTATTGTTGACGATATTGTGGATACAGCAGGTACATTGGGTTCGGCTGCGAAAGTATTAAAAGCACGTGGCGCTAAAACAGTGCGCGCTTATTGCACACATCCGATTTTCTCGGGTAAAGCAATCGAAAATATTAACAATTCAGGGCTTGACGAAATGATTGTAACTGATACAATTCCTCTCCGTGAAGATGCTTTGAATTGCGATAAGATTCGTGTATTGTCAATTGCAGATATTATTGCAAGCACAATCACAAGAATCCATGAAGAAGAATCAGTAAGTACACTCTTCACAATGGAATAAGATTTATTGGGCTATAGCCAAGCGGTAAGGCAGCGGGTTTTGATCCCGCCATCCCCAGGTTCGAATCCTGGTAGCCCAGCCATATATGGGAAAGGCATTACATAAAAATGTAATGCCTTTTTTCTTATCTATAAGTTTGATGCTTAAATTAAATGTAG
>CANRON010000158.1 GCA_947632245.1 uncultured Ignatzschineria sp.
CATATAAAAAGAGATCTTAACCTGCGCTAAGACCTCTTAATACTTACTAAGCGTTTTATTCTTGGGTTTCTAACTGGCCCATCATCCCTAAGGTTTCATGCTCTAATATATGACAATGGTACATTCTGAGCCCTGTGAAGTCTTGCTTCATACGAAGCGTTACCGTTTCATAAGGTCTTAAGTTAATAGTATCTCTAAATGCTTTTAGCGTCTCTTTAGTCTTTGTCCCAGCAAGCTCACGGGATTCGACTATAAATTGCGTACCATGGATATGAAAGTTATGATCCATATGTGAATTATTAAATACAATCCACTCTTCTACCGCATCCTTTTTCACAACCTCATCAATACGCTTCATATCATGCATTTTGCCATTGATTAAAAAGAGCAGCTGATTCATATCCATCACTTCCGTATATTCAATGTGATGTTGAGTTGTCGGTACATTATAGTTAGGCAGCATTGCTAACTGTTGTGGTAACGTATATTTTTCTCCCACTTTCATCTCAAGTGTCGCAAGTGCATAACTAGGGGCGACAGAAACAGGCCCCATCTTATTGCGATTATAGCTCATATTCATAAGTTTAATATTTGCCGTTCGGGTCGGAATAATCACAACCTCAATACGCTCCCCTGGCGATAATAAAATCTTTGTTAACTTCTCCGGTTGCTCAATATACCCACCATCGGTCGCAATGAGATAAGTATCTGCAAAATCAAAAGCGAGATTAATGTAACGTGCAGAACAGGCATTCCAAATTCGCAGCTTAGTCGGCCCATTAATATCCACATTGGGATTTAATGCACCATTCACAAGCGTAAACTGCCCTTCTCTTCCATTCATCCAATCAAAAAATGAGTTGTCGGCAATATCGCCGTTGCTATGCAACTTCAAGTCTGAAATCAAAAGTTGCTTTTCAGGAAGGTCTGCGAAAGGATCATCTTTACGCTTGACGATAAAAGTACCTGCCAAACCTTTATATACCTGTTTTGCAACCGTGCCATGACCATGCGGATGATACCAATATGTGCCCGCACTTCCTTCCGGGATCTGAAAAGTATAAGTACGACTACTGCCCGGCTTAATCGGATTCTGTGGATTTCCATCTTCTAATGCCGGCACCAATAGTCCGTGCCAATGAACGGTTGTCTCCTCAGAGAGATCATTAAAGACCTCTATTGAAACCTGATCTCCCTCATACACTTCAATCTGCGGTCCCGGTATTTCACCATTATAAGCCCATACCTCTGTTTGTACGCCCGGCACAAGCTCTACCGTTGCCTGCTGAACGCGCAATGTGCCTTTAAAAACACCTTCTTTATTGGATTCATTCGCAAGCTTCTTTAATGCAGGTAATGCTTTCCCGCTCGGCATTAAATCACTCGACATTAAATCAAGATTTGCACGCGCCATTATATCAATATCGTTTTGCGTTAAGGTATTCACGCCTAACTGATACCCCTCACGCACCATAGGTGGAACGCCTATATCTCCCCCCATCATATTTGGCATATCATGACCCTGCATTGCGCCATGGCCCATTCCATGCTGCATATGATTCGTAGAACCCATCCCATGATGTTGAGCAAAAGCGATTGGCATTGCTAATAAGGTCATTGCAGCGGCTCCTTTTACGAGAAAATTCCGGCGCTGATGATTTATCGAAAACGGTACTTGGCCAACCCCACTATTCATGATTGAAATATTATGTTTTTTCATTGTTATCCACCTATATAGCGCATATACAAACCAACATCATCGACGTAAGCTGAGTAATATGCTGTATTCAATTTAAAGTATTAAAATTTATTTCCCCTCTTTGGGAACAAAGGGAGTCAAAGCTATTAGGCTATTGGGGGTCTATTCTCTACTAAGGGGTATTGGCTAAACCATAACAAAACAATCTCGGAAGGCACGCCATGGTGCGCTAAAACATTCATGAGTATTAAATTAGCGGGGATAAAGCAGCAAGACATCGTGCAATGCCCAAACGAAGCACGATGATCATCACAGCATACTTGAGATTCTCCTTGCTCAGAATTGTGCATCATGACCCCATAAATAGAATGATCTACAGTGATTTTTTCATCACTGAGCAGGTCCAAGGCAGATTGAACGCTTTTTTGTGGTGAAGCTCCGGTTGATTGCATATGGGAAATCTCAACATCGCCTTCATCACCTACTATATGCATATCGGCAATAACAGGTTGCAATATTAATATAGCAATCAGTAGCCATAAAAAGTGTTTGATTCGTATCATGATTCTCATATATTAAATATAACAAACATTATCCCTATAACGCAATCTATACTACTCTTCTATCTCCCATATAGCCACCTAAAACGAGTCTATATAATCCCATGCTATAAGAGTAAAATCCATCCCATTGCCATCAAAATACAACTGAGCGCAACAGGAACCCCCGCTCTGGAAAATTCACCAAAAGTAATAGCAATCCCATGCTGGTTTGATTGCTCTACGGCAATAATCCCCGCTAAACTGCCAAATATAATCAAGTTGCTTGAAAACCCCGTTCCCAAAACAAGCGCTGCACCTAATGCTTCTGTATTTCCTGCAATATCTATATAAGGTGTTAGCAACATGACGGCGGGATTATTCCCGACGATCGTACTCAATACAGCACTCGAGAAAAATAGAGATAACGGTTCATTTAAATTTAACCCCTGTCCTTTCAACTCTGTTAAAAACATCTGGGGAAGACCAGTATTTGCCATCGCCTGATTCACAACAAATAGACTCACAATTAATATCAATAGATTATAATCCACCTCTTTTAAGACATCTTTCGATGAGATCGTCCGATTCAAAAGCAGTATCGCAGCCCCACCAAGCGCAACCAATGCTTG
>CANRON010000159.1 GCA_947632245.1 uncultured Ignatzschineria sp.
TGCCTCTGTATCTGAGCGTTTAGATGAGGAAAAAACCTCTTCATGCTCTCGCGCATCAAGTCGTAGCATGATCTGTCCATATTCTGGGCTATCTTTAATAGATTGCAGCAGTATCGTTTTATTCATCAACTGCTGCTCTTGGCGCGCAATACGTTTCATAGTATCTTCATAATCAATACTCTTCTTCATGAAAAATAGCCATGTAGATAAAATCATGGCGAGAAGTATTAACCCCGCAACTGCAAGCAGCAATAATCGGGCCTTTTGTGAGAGATCAAAATAATCTTGATAATGATATTCTGCAATATCTCGCCCCAATAATGCTTTTAATTCCTGAAAGACCGCCTTCATATTAAGCACCTTGAAATAGGATGAAGCGTAAGATCAAAATAATGTGACTGATCACTTTGAATATTAACGTGATGAGATGTATACAGACACTGTGCAAATAAGTGCTGTTCAAGCGCTAAAAGCGCATCTAAACTTACGGCAACGCCCTTTAGCTGAAACAGTGGGGAGTGCGCGCTCTTTTCGATTTCGGTAAAATACAGCTTCCCCTTAAACTTCTCGGTTATTCCTGTTAAAACAGTATCTAGGGCGAGGGTATTACTGCCTATTTGATGCAGATACCCTTTCTCTAACACAGAAATGACCGGCAACATCTCTTTTTCAAGCTGTTTTTGCGCCAATATGACTGCTTGTACCGTCTGCGCTGATCTTTCTAAGCTTTTCGCCTGTACATTCGCAAAATATAGGTCAAACGTTATGATAACGCCCGATATGAAAAATACACTTGCAAACACGATGATGATTTCGCCGCGTATCGATAGCCTTCTGATCATTAAGGAAAAAAGATTATAGTAATAGATACTCCTTTTGCGCAACATCTGCCAAAATGCAGCAAATACACTCTTTATCATCTTATAACCCTGATGCAGTCTGCTTTTTTGAGGGCGCGGATTTTCAAGTTTTTGAGCTTCTGTGGGCGTCTCTATCTCCTCAATTTTAAAATACATTTCTTTCCCCACATTTTATGCTCCATTGCTTCTAAAATATTAGGGGGCTTCTTCTCGTTATGGGGAAATGATCAACTAAAATTCCTTCCCCGCTACATTTCAGCCCATAAAAAAGAGCACCTAAATGGTGCTCCACATTATCAATTTTAAGGCTCAAGATGTTGGTCTATCCACTTCTCTCTTGCTATTTCACTATTGCTCATGCTATTTCGGGGCTGTAATATAGAGATCTTTCGTATAGTAATACCCTAATTGATTCTTCCCCGTATATCCGCCTACATGCGGTTTTACAAGCCGCAAATTTGCAAAGTAAAAAATCGGTATAATTACAGAATCTGCATCTAATTTCTCTTCAGCTTCCTGATAAAATTGCGCACGCTCCGCATCATCTTTTGCCGTTAAGGTTTTTTTCATCAGCGCATCAAATTCATCACTTTTATAATGCACAGTATTAACACTACTCCCCCCGACCATCATATTTAAAAAGCTGGAAGGCTCATTATAATCGGCACACCATGAAGCACGGACCACATCATAATTCCCCTGCCTTCTACTATCGGCATAAGTTTTCCACTCACTATTATCAAGCGTCATCTCAATGCCGGCATTTTGTTTCAATATAGAACTGGCGGCGATGGCCATTTTTTTATGAAGGTCCGAAGTATTATAAAGCAGCTTAATTTTAAGCGGATTACTCTCATCATATCCGGCTTCCTTTAAAAGCGCTTTGGCGCGAGCACTACGCTCTGCCATCGGCATATCAAACCACTCAGGTCGCGTTAACTGCTCTAACCCAGAAATATAAGGTGGCGTAAAACTATACGCCGGGATATCTCCTTGCGCTTTCACTTTATTAGTTAATAGTTCTTGGTCAAGTGCAAGTTTCAAAGCTTCACGAACGCGGATATCTGTAAAAGGCTCCCTGCTATTGTTAATGCCGTAGTAATAGGTACATAAATAAGGACTGATATTGATCTCATCGGGGATTTCAGACTGAAGCTTCTTAAAGAGATCTATCGGGATTGTGGCCGTAATATCAATCTCACCCGCGCGATAACGCTGTGCTTCTGTCACTTCAGATGTGATCGGCAAAAATGTCACTTCGTCAATCACCGTATTTTGATTATCCCAGTAATGGGGATTACGATCTAATCGGATAAATTCATTGACCTGCCAATTTTTTAACTTATATGCGCCATTGCCGACAAACTTACCGACATTTGTCCATTGATCGCCATATTCCGCGATGACTTTTTGCGGCACAGGCGCCATTGCCGTATGTGCTAACAGCTTTGGCAGATAAGGAACTGCCGTTGTTAATGTGATTTCTAGAGTTGTATCATCGAGCGCTTTGACGCCTAATTCATCAGAACTCAAAGTGCCGGCAATGATCTCATCAACATTCACCATATGCGCATATTGTAAATAACTCGCATAGGGTGATCCGGTTTTAGGGTCCACCAATCGCTTCCACGAATATTCAAAATCATGTGCCGTAAGTGGATCACCATTAGACCATTTAATTCCCGGCTTTAACTTAAACCGCCAAGTTGTAAAATCATCATGCTCCCAAGCATCTGCAATGCGAGATTCCATTTCACCATCATCATTGATAATGACTAAACCTTCAAACAGATCCCGCGAAAGGTGAGATTCAGCAACCCCTTCAATTTTATGCGGATCTAATGACTGCGGCTCGGTACCATTGTTTCGAACGATTACTTGTTTATCAGCAAGTTTGGTTCCCTCAGGTACAATTGCCGAAAATGC
>CANRON010000160.1 GCA_947632245.1 uncultured Ignatzschineria sp.
CTTAATCGCTTATCATCACTCTCATCGTATCTCTTATTTTATGTGTGGCAGCTCAACACTTATCCCATCAAACCAAAACTTGCAGCTTTAGACAAATGAAAAAAGATTTCAAGATCATTCCTTTTTTTCAAGAATATAACCAACTGATATTATTTAAATTTCCCCATCCAAATTCAGACCCAAAAAAAACCTCATAGCATCATTCATGCTATGAAGTTTTGATCGTGGTATTTAAAAAAATGGTTACACCAAATCTACCTGTGGAAAATCAATCTCTGGGTTTACGATATTGTTTAACCAGTTTGTAAAGGTGTTCAATGCCGTGAAGAGCGTGATTTGAATAATCTCTGCTTCCGTAAAGCCGGCAGCCATCGCTTTTTCAACTAATGAATCTTCTAGTTGTCCGCGGTTTTGTAAAATCTGTAGCGCGATATCAATTATGAGCTGCTCTTTTGTATCGCTTGCTCTCCCTTTTTGTGCATTAACGCACTCTTCAGCCGTTAAGCCTGCCATTTTCTTGGCGGTAAAGGTATGCGCACTGACACAATAATGACAACCATTATAGTTAGCCACAGCTAACGCTAATAATTCTTGATCCCGTTTTGACAGTGATGTTTTCTCTGCTTTCGCTTGAAGTGCTAAAAATGATTCCAAGCTCACCCCGTCAATCCCTAATGCACCAAAGAAATTGGGTAACATTCCAAACTTTCCCTTCAGCTCTGTTAAAACCGGCTTTGCAATATCATCTGCCGTTACTTCTGTTACTAATGTAAATTTAGTCATTTTTATACTCCTATTCAATAGCCTGTTAATAGCGACTATTCGCGCTCATATATCCTCGTCTATCCTACCATCATTATATAATAATACAATATGTGTATTTATAATTTATTGACGCCGTTTTTTTGATACTGCAATTTGTAATCCCAAGGTTCTTTCTTTTTCTTATGCGTTAGAGATCGGCATTACATGCTGAAATTGAACGCTACTTTGCGCAATTAATGTACTGATAAGATAGAAGTGAATTGAGAGAGCGCATTTTAGCGTGTATTATGAAGGAACTATCAGGCAAATCTGCACTTGCAGATTTTCTATCAACTAAGGAGAGAGTTACATATGCGTATAGTCCTGCTTGGCGCACCTGGGTCTGGAAAAGGCACACAGGCTGAAAACATTGTTAAAAAATTTGGAATCACGCACCTTTCAACAGGTGATATGCTTCGCGCAGAAGTAAGTGAAGGCACACCGCTTGGTCTTGAAGCTAAAAAAATCATGGACGATGGCAAGCTTGTTTCAGACGAGATCGTACTTGGCATGGTTAAAAACCATATCCTCAAATCAGAAAAAGGCTTTCTCTTAGATGGTTTCCCAAGAAACATCAATCAAGCAGAACAGCTAGATAAACTGCTTGATGAGATCAACATGCCTATCGATAAAGTAATCTATTTCGATGTGCCTTTTGAAGTCATTAAAGAGCGCTTAAAAGCACGTGGTCGTTCTGACGATAGCGAAGAGACAATCCTTAAGCGCCGTAAAGTATTCGAAGATGAAACATTCCCATTAGTGGATTATTTCGTACTTCAAGGCAAATTAAAAACGATTAATGGTTATGGCGATGTGAATGAAATCTCTGAAGAGATCTTCAAAGTCATCGACCCATCACTTTAATTGTGAATTATTGATTGTATATCCTACGATATAGATCAATAGACAAATAGAAGAGCGCAGTTAAAATAGATGCTCTATGAAGGCTACAAGCATCGCTTCGTAGCCTTTTTATTACTCTTGAGGCTTTTATGAAACGAAATATTATTTGGATTTTATGCGTCGTTATCTTTATTTCGATCTTCGCTTATTTTGCACAAAACCTATTTATGCCCCCTAATCAGGGAAATGAAAATACAAAACCTTTTTGGGTTGTCGAAACATCACCTGCAAACCCACAAGCGTTGACAGTATTTGATATTTCGCTCGGAGAATCCTCTCTCAATGATGTGATCTTTGTCTTTGGCAATCGTTTGAGTCTCTCTATTTTTGAAGAAAATGGTAATCGTGAGCTTGAAGGGTATATTCGAGAAACGCATGTTGGGGGAATTACCGGGAGAATACCTTTCAATTTGTCATTCAATGATGAACAGATCGAATCCATTATGCCTTTCTTATCACCAAACAAACTCTCTACCACTAAACGGAAAATTTATGATATTCCCGAGGAGTATCATCACCGTTTTTATGACAATATCGTCGAGAGTATTGCTTTTATCCCCATGGCTGTGAACTTGGATGAGACCGTTATTATTGGTCGATTTGGCGATAACCCTATAAAACTCCAAGAAGCTAATAAGGGTGCTTTTCATTATCTCTACCCTGAGAAAGGGGTTGATATTTCCCTCGATTCCACAGGCGAATATCGCTCGGTTGTACAATATGTAACGCCGGCAGATTTTGAAGAGAAAGTCATGACGCCGCTGCTTGACAGTGGCGCTGAAGAAGTTCCTTTACTGCAACAATAAAAGTAAGCGCTAGCCCATAGAACGCATAAAAGCCACACTCAATGTGTGGCTTTTATCTATCTGAACAGATCATAGGAGCAAACTATGCAAGTTCTATTGTTGCTTATCAGCATCTTGTTTTATTTCATTTATCAAGGAATATTCTTACAAATATACTAGGGTCTGTTGAACATTTGAAATAAAAAAATAGAGAGTAGTAAAATGTAATCGCAAAAAAAACAATACTAAC
>CANRON010000161.1 GCA_947632245.1 uncultured Ignatzschineria sp.
AAGCGTCGTTAAAATTAAGCCTGTACTTTAGATTCTTTCAACATTTTCTCAAGGTGGTGGATATCCATGCCGCCTTTTAAGAATGTTGGATCATTTAAGATCTTGATATGAAGTTCAGCATTGGTGTTGATCCCTTCAATGACGAGTTCATGAAGTGCATTTTTAAGACGACCAATCGCCATATCACGCGTTGGCGCGTAAGCGATGATCTTTGCAATCATAGAATCATAGAACGGTGGAACAGCGTATCCCGCATAGATGTGGGTATCGATACGAATTCCAGGACCACCTGGTGGATGATACGTTGTGATCATACCTGGTGACGGGATAAACGTTTCTGGATGCTCAGCGTTGATACGGCACTCGATCGCATGACCTTCAAACTTGATATCTTCTTGTTTGATAGTGAGTGGGTGACCACTTGCAATTTTGAGCTGTTCACGCACTAAGTCGATACCTGTGATCATCTCTGTAATAGGATGCTCAACCTGAATACGAGTATTCATCTCGATAAAGAAGAATTCACCATTTTCATAGAGGAACTCAAAAGTACCAGCGCCACGGTAGTTGATACGTTTACACGCTTCAACACACGCAGCACCAATGCGAGCACGCTCTTCAGGTGTAATACCAGGCGCAGGCGCTTCTTCAAGTACTTTTTGGTGACGGCGTTGAAGTGAACAGTCACGCTCACCTAAGTGAATCGCGTTACCTTGTCCATCTGCTAAGATCTGAATTTCGATATGGCGTGGCTTTTCAAGATAGCGCTCCATATAGACTTCAGGATTACCAAATGCTGCCAACGCTTCTGCTTTAGTAAGTTCGATTGAGCGAAGAAGATCTTTTTCAGATTCAACAACGCGCATACCACGACCGCCGCCGCCGCCAGATGCTTTAACGATGACAGGATAGCCGACTTCACGGCCAATACGAAGATTCTCTTCTTTATCATCAGAAAGTGCATCACCAGAACCCGGAACACAAGGAACACCTGCCTCAATCATTGCTTTTTTCGCAGAAACTTTATCACCCATGATACGGATAGTTTCAGCTTTAGGGCCAATGAATGTGAAGCCTGAAGATTCAACACGTTCAGCAAAGTCAGCATTTTCAGCTAAGAAACCGTATCCTGGGTGGATACCGTCTGCATTAGTGAGTTCTGCTGCTGCAATGATGCTTGGAATATTGAGGTAACTAAGGCCTGGTGCCGGTGGTCCGATACAAACTGATTCGTCTGCAAGACGTACATGCTTAAGGTCTTTATCACCGGTTGAGTGAACCGCAACAGTCTGGATTCCGAGCTCTTTACAAGCTCTGAGAATACGCAGTGCGATCTCTCCACGGTTTGCTATTAATACTTTTTTTAACATCTCGAATTGCTCCTTATGCAAGGATCATTAGAGGTTGATCAAACTCTACAGGTTCGCCATTTTCAACTAAGAACTTAACAACTTTACCTGAAACTTCTGATTCGATCTGATTGAACATCTTCATTGCTTCGATAATACATACAACGTCACCGACGTTTACTTGTGCATCAACTTCTGTGAATACTTCAGAAGTTGGTGATGCCGCACGGTAGAAAGTACCGACCATTGGTGAGCGAACGACTTTACCAGAAAGTTCAGCTGGTGCCGCTTCTGGTGCTGAAGTTGTCGCAACAGATGGCATTTGTACGTTTGTTTGAGGAGCCGGCGCTGCCATTTGTGGCTGCATCATTGGCATTTGACCTGCAAATACTTGAGTCTCTTTCGGGAAACGGCTAATACGAAGTGATTCTTCGCCATCTGTGATCTCGATTTCGTCGATTGATGATTTATCAATGAGTTCTACGAGTTTTTCAATTTCTTTAATATCCATTAAGATTAGCTCCTATGTAAAATGATAAGGAGATTCCATAAAAGGAATCTCCTTATTTCGATCTATTTGTGAGAGATTATATTCATAATATTGAGTAGTGCAAGTTCATAACCATAAAGACCACAGCCTACGATCACGCCATTTGCAATGTCAGAAAGGTAAGATGTATGTCTGAATGTTTCGCGCTGGTAGACATTAGAGATATGAATCTCTACAAATTTTATGCCTACGCCCAAAAATGCATCACGAATTGCAACGCTTGTATGAGTAAACGCTCCCGGATTAATGATAATACCTTCAATATTACGTTGTTTTGCCTCGTGAATTGCCTCGACAATCTCATATTCGCGATTGCTCTGCATACATAGCAGTTCGATCCCGATCTCTTGTCCTTTAATAATGAGCTTCTCTTCAAGCATCGCTAAGGTTGTGTTGCCGTATATTTCAGGCTCACGCGTACCTAGGAGGTTTAAGTTAACCCCATTTATTAAAAGGATTTTTTTATGGTTGTCTCGATTCATCATGACGCTTATTTTACCGTATAATTATTAAGAATGCCTAAATATTCCTTTATATCACTAAGCCCTGTAAATTTGTATCTTTTCGCATATAAATATGACCTCTGTTTGCATAAAAGAGGGTAACTGCATGAAGCTCATAAAAAATTTAAAGGAGTGTTTTTATACAATGTCGGTTATACTCGGCATCTGTTTAGCAATTTGAACTAGTAGGATGACTAAAAAACACACTCATAATTTCAGGAAGAAACTTGGTATCTCAATCTGTATTCTGTTCTCTATGTTCCTCTCTTTAGGGGCTGCGAAGGG
>CANRON010000162.1 GCA_947632245.1 uncultured Ignatzschineria sp.
CCTCTCACTTTGACCTCATTATTATCGGCGCCGGTGCTGCCGGCATGATGGCGGCAAGTCACGCAGGACAAGCCGGACTTTCGGTCCTTCTCCTTGATCATGCTCAAAAAATTGGAGAAAAGATTCGGATTGCCGGCGGTGGATTTTGTAACTTTACCAATACCCATATCGATGGTTATGATGCATCTCCCTATTATGTGTCTGAAAACCCTAAATTTGTGCGCTTTGCGCTATCGAACTACACCGCGGATGATTTTATTCGCTTAGTAGAAGACTACCGTATTCCTTATACTGAGAAGCATCGTGGCCAACTCTTTTGCGATCGTGAGCAACAAGCATCTTCTAAAGATATTATCAATATGCTTCTCTCTGAATGTGACAAAGGAAAGGTACGTCTTGAAATTGGCTGTGAAGTGAAATCTGTTGAAAAAGAGAATCATCATTTTAAGATTGATTCCGCGCTTGGTCGATTTACAAGTACGAGCCTTATTATTGCAACCGGCGGTTTAGCAATTCCAAAAATTGGTGCATCTGATTTTGGCTATCGTATTGCTAAATCCTTCGGCCATTCTATTATTGATACACGTCCGGCATTGGTTGCACTCCATTTTGACTTTTGGGAACAAGAAAGATTTACTGAGCTTGCCGGCATTTCATTGCCTGTTGAAATTTCAACTAATCCCGGCAAAAAAACGAAAGATATTGTGACCTTTGAGGAGGATATCCTCTTTCGTCATAAAGGATTATCCGGTCCCGGCATTCTACAAATTTCAAGCTATGCGCTCCCTGGTAAGCCCATTGTAATCAATTTTTCGCCCGGTATTTCGCTCGCAGACAAACTCTTTTCGCTTAAATCTGAGCACAAATATCATTTAGAACGTGCTTTGAGCGAGCTTATTCCGACAATGCCAAAACGCTTAATGCAATTTTGGCTCAATCGCGCACCTTTTAAAGACTACCTCACAACATCGCTTCCTGAAATTCCCAATAAAATTTTAGAAGCTTTAGGCAATCGCTTAAACCATTGGGAGATTCTCCCAAGTGGCACTGATGGTCATAAAACCGCAGAGGCAACTAGAGGTGGCATAAATACACGTGAGCTTGATTCCAAAACAATGGAAAGTAAATTGATCCCTAATCTCTACTTTATCGGCGAAGTCGTTGATGTGGTTGGTTGGCTCGGTGGTTATAATTTCCAATGGGCTTGGGGATCTGCTATTTGTGCATCGAGTGCCATTAAAGATAAATCTCTCTCATAATACTATCAAAGGCTCTTGTTTGTTCAAAATAGCCGTTCCACACCCATAAATACATCTTAAAAATCCCCAATAGATGTAAATCTCCTAAGATTTTTATACGCTTTCCTGACGCATTTTTTTGGAATGCTTATAATAGGACTATTCTTCCGGAAGATGATGTTCATCTATCTCCAAAAAGATTCGATTCAACCATTTTTTATTACTAGATTTAGAAAGGCCTTATGTCTTACAACACAGAATTTGAACCCGTACTTGGGCAGATGAATCGCTTAACGGTCATCGAAAAAACAAAGATGGGACTTATTTTAGAGGGCGATGTCCTTCTCCCTCACAGAGAGATCCCTAAAAACGTACCACATGGCGTTGGCAAATGGCTCGATGTGTTTGTCTATGAGAACAATGGCCAATTCATGGCTTCAACCAATGAGTGTTATACCGCCGTGGGTAAATTTGCCGATCTTCAGGTGGTAGAGATTAATGATATCGGGATTTTCCTTGATTGGGGATTACCCAAAGATCTAATGTTGCCTTTTAGTGAAGAAGTCGGCACCGTTCATGCCGGTGATTTTGTCATTGCTTATACTTATATTGATGAAGTATCAATGCGTATCACTGCAAGTATGAAGCTTGAACGCTTCCTCGATCAAATTGAACACACTTATGAAGAAGGCGATACTGTTCAACTCATCGTTGAAAGCTTTACGGATCTTGGCGTAAAAGTCATTGTTGATCATGCACATTGGGGATTAATCTACCATAGTGATGTTGTCACAGATCTTGAAGTCGGCGATGAGATCGAGGGTTATGTAAAACATATTCGTGAAGATGGCAAGATGGATATAGCACAACAAGCGATTATCAATACGCCGGAAGCACGTGAAACACTCGAAGAAGCCATTATGCGTAAATTGAGTGAATACGGTGGTTCGATGCCAATTAGCGATAAGAGCTCGCCTGATGTGATCCATAAAGCATTTGGCGTTAGTAAATCTTCATTCAAACGTGCACTAGGCACACTCTATAAAGAACGTAAAGTGATCGTAGAACCTGGTCGCGTTATTAAAAATCTCTAAGTATTTACTGATCAATAACACTGAAAACGTTATACAGGCCTCGAAGAAAAATAATCTTCGAGGTTTTTTATTGTCCAAAGAATCAAAACCTATATCATCATTTTGTGATGAGTAAGAATCTATTCATACCATCAAGGTTCAGCACAACATCAATAACCGTGATACTTATCTGTTTTATCTAGCTTCAGATGTTATAGCTCTTAAGTTCTTAATGGTCTGATTCATCGCCGGAAGTATGATCACGAAGGAATTAGTCCGCATGCCGGCAATTGAGGAG
>CANRON010000163.1 GCA_947632245.1 uncultured Ignatzschineria sp.
AGGGAGGGTGATGATATTTGAAAAACGTGAGAAAACTAAGCGTAATAGCTTGTAAAACTTGCTTAACAAATGCACAATAAAATGTAGGTATAATCCTGCTTGCATGATAGTTGTTTGATTTTATGTTACTATTTTTTAGAAATTTTAATTAAAACGATGAAATAAGTGCTAAATACATAGGGTATTTAGTCAAAACTCTCTGCCTTTGTGCGCAGAGGAAGGATGTTAAATCTATGGTGGCAACAAATATTAAAGGGAATTTGCCTAAGGATGAAGGTTCGACACCGGCAGAACAAAAGCCAGGTGTCTTTTCAGCGCTTCATCTTCCCGTTTTTATCAGTGCAAATATTATAATTTTCATCATTATTGCACTCGCAATTTTTTTAGATGATGCGCCCGAATTTTTTAGTGGCGTTTTAAGTTGGATTACGGTCAATCTTGGTTGGTATTACCTACTCGCCGTTGGGATTATTTTAATCTCTTTTATCTTTGTAGCGCTCAGTCGCTATGGGACGATTAAGCTAGGCCCCGATCATTCAGAACCCACTTACAGCGATAGAAGCTGGTTTGCGATGCTTTTCTCAACAGGAATGGGGATCGGGATCATGTTCTTCGGTGTTGCTGAACCGCTTTTACATTACCTCAATCCACCAGTAGGGACTCCAGAAACAATTGAAGCGGCGAAAGCAGCAATGAACATTACGTTCTTTCACTGGGGAATTCATGCTTGGGCAATCTATGGTGTGGTGGGGTTAATTCTCGCATACTTTAGTTTCCGGATGAATTTACCATTGGCCGTAAGGTCTGCGCTTTATCCCATGATCGGTGACCGCATTTATGGCCGTTGGGGTGATGCGATTGATACTTTTGCCGTCATTGGTACGGTTTTTGGGGTTGCAACGACATTAGGTTTTGGGGTAATGCAGATTAACACAGGTCTTAGCTACCTATTTCCCTCCATTCCTGTTGCATCACAAACACAAGTTATTTTAATTATTGTTACCACTGCTTGTGCAACCCTCTCTGTGTCAATGGGGCTTGATAAAGGGGTTAAAGTTCTCTCAGAGATTAATCTTGTCTTAGCTTTTGCACTTGTGATTTTCGTATTCTTATTTGGGGGTAAGGTTTTATTCTTACTCGAAGTATTGATGCAAAATATTGGTCACTACTTTTCAAGTATCTTTAATAGCACCTTTAATATGTATAGCTATGAAGCCGCATCATCGCCTATTGTTAAAGAGAAGGTTGAGGGCTGGCTTGGCGGTTGGACGATCTCATATTGGGGTTGGTGGATTGCTTGGTCCCCATTTGTGGGAATGTTTATCGCGAAGATCTCGCGTGGCCGTACTATACGTAACTTTGTAGGCGGGGTACTCTTAATTCCGGCAGGATTTACTTTCTTCTGGATGACGACATTTGGTAACTCGGCAATTGATATGATTGCAACAGATGGTATTACAGACTTAAAAGATACGCTGTTAGGGCCGGATGGTAGTTCAAAAGCACTCTTTGCATTTATCAGTCATTTCCCTGTTGCAGAGTCAATACAGAGTATTATTCCAGCTGAATGGATCCGCGGCACAATCTCTTTCTTGGCAGTTGTGATGGTTGCAGTATTCTTTGTGACAAGTGCTGACTCAGGTGCGCTTGTGATGGATATGCTCTCTAGTAAAAAGGATGTAGAAATTACTCCTTTATGGCAACGTATTTTCTGGGGGGCGATTACAGGTTTAATTGCGATCGTACTTCTTTTAAATGGTGGTCTGGGTACATTACAAGCAGTATCCACAACAACAGCGTTCCCATTTAGTATTGTAATCTTGGTATCGATATACGGGCTATTTAAGGCTTTGCGAATGGATATTGGAAAGCTTGATATCCGCAGTAAAGCGAATATGTATGTACAACCAAGTACCAGAGATTCTGGCGGCTGGCAGAAACGTCTACGTAACGTGACGGTTTATCCGCGCCGTGATAATGTTATCAAGTTCATGAATCTTGTTGTATTGCCGGCATTTGAAGATGTAAAGGTTGAATTCTTAAAACAAGGCTTAATCGTGGAGATTGATACGGAGAAAGATGATGATATTCGTATTGTGATTGATCATGGCGATAATGCGAACTTTATCTACCGTGTGAAAGCAAAACACTATCTCAAGCCGAGCTTTACATTATTAGATGAAGAGTCAGCGCAAGAAGATCAGAAGTACTTCCGTGCAGAAGTTTATCTTGATGATGGTAGTAAGGGTTATGACATCATGGGTTACACGAAAGAGAACATTATGAATGATATTGTTGACCAATATACAAGTCACCATTATTTCATTCAGAATTATGAGATGCGCTCTGACTATGATGTGGGATCAAATCCCAATGATTAACCATTGGAGCTAAGTCCTTAGAGACCTTTCTCATTAAAATTTAATAACGTAATAGAACAAGCCGGTGTATTTTAATATGCCGGCTTGTTTGTGCTTGAGAATCAGATTATGAAAGGCATAGCGATTGAGTTGGTGAGAAGTCATGGCGTGGCAATAGG
>CANRON010000164.1 GCA_947632245.1 uncultured Ignatzschineria sp.
AGGTGTTAGGATATTTAACACCTTATGAGTATTTGGTCAAAAACGTACTTGTCGCACTTCGTATTTGAATCCGCCGATTTTAAAAATATTATTTGTAGATGGAATACCTCTAAAAATATAAATATTCACCCCCAACCTTATTTATAATGGGAGGCAATCTGTCGAAAAATAGAAAAAATGAAAATAATCACTACCTTTTATCCCAAAGTCTCATTGATTATCAATACTTATAAAGGTAGTAGAAGCATGAGACTACAGATTTTTGATAAAAAATCTTAAATTTTTACTTACCAAAAAAACACCAACATTTGAGAAGCTCAATAACTTACAAAAAAATGATATAACCACCTATAAAAACTAGTTTAATTAGGGGCTGTTAAACATTCATAATTTCAACCAAATATAAACACAAGCTTAAGCAACTTAGTTTTCCTTGTGCTGTTTTAGTTTGTCATATCCTGTTGATATAATCCTAAAATGTTTCAGCCCTGCAAACACACTCTCCACAAAATGCCGGGCTTTATAAACATACCAATCTATATGATTATTATTCGTATGTGTATTTCTTTTTTGGGAATCATTGTCTTTGTCTGCACTGACATAATCCTTTGTATCTAACGAGATCTTATCCAATAACTCTGGAGCGCCTTGATATCGTAAGTCGTTCCATCTATCACGATAAGTGCATAGGGATTACCACATGCATCTACAATCATATGGATTTTAGAGCTATTTCCCCTACACTTTTTGATATTGCTTGAGAATTATCAGTTGCTGTTCCTGCGCCATGTTAATGGGTCCTAACATGAGTTCTATCTATAAACAACTACTCATTGTCAATATCTTACGATAGCCTTTAAATAACTTCAATAGCTTATTGTTTTTAGACCAACGATTAAATCTTTTAAAATCGTATTATGCCGACCAATTCTCTCAGGAATATCTCTCCAAGGAACTCCTATTCTCATTCTAAATAAAATGCCTTCAACAATATTTCTTAAATTTGGTTTATCATAGATATTTAAATCCAGAAGAATAGGCTTTAGTTTATCTGTGAGCATGGTTCGAGGCATAGCAAATGGTAGGTTTTGTTTGACGATAATATTCTACTGCTCGCTTTTTTATTTTGAACACCCAATGTTCAACAACCCCTAACCGATAACATGAAAAATATCAGTTAGTAGCTTCAATTTAATTTATATAATATTTACAGTCAAACATTATTAATAATAACTTCGATCATTACTTTCCAGCTGACCCAACCTATACTAGGCTTTATGGCCCTCTTGGGCTGGGTTAAAATCATTTAATGTTGGCAGATAATATTCTATCAGTGATAATGACTGCGCCGCATTATGAAAAATCGAACGCCTAGCGATTACCTTCCCTTCACCTGCATAATCTTGCGCAAATGTTGGCAGTAATACCTTATCTATGACCGCATAACTAAATGTGGATCGCTCTATCTTATTTTCACCATTAAAGAGCCGGCGCCCTAAGGATTGGGTCCCACAATTCAGATATTCTCGCCAAAACTGACTCTCTACCTCACATAAGCTTTCTGCTGCAATAACCGGCTTTCCTGTGAGTTTCAACTTCACCTGCCGGCTAAACCTCTGCTTTCCATCACGCAAAACAGCCCCCAAATGTAACAAAGTGACACTAAAGTCTGAGTGAAGGGATTCAAGCCCTACCGTCAAAGATTGGACCTCAAGGAGCGGTCGATATAATGCAATATCTAAACCCGCCTCAAGCAGGAGCGCGTTTAATGCAGTGTGATCTTGCCATTGAATCATCATTATCCTACTTTCGTAATTTTGTTAATAATATAGCTTGCTGCAATCATACCCATCGTTGCTGTCACAGTGATCACTGAACCATAACCTTGACAATTCAATCCCCCATTGGCATTTTTCTTCGCACTACTATTTTCTTTACTAAAGACGATCGGAATACCGGCCTTTTTAGTATGATCTGGGAATCCATACTCTTTGCGTAAAAGTGCCTTTAATCGCGCACATAATGGGTCGTGATAGGTTGCATTGATATCATCAATCAGCAGATCTTCTGCACGCATCTTGCCACCTGCTGCACCCGTTGTAATAATTTTATAACGATTTCGCTTTGCATAAGCAATCAAGGCAGCCTTTACACGAACTTCATCCATCGCATCTAAAATCCAACTATTGGCTCGATCATAATTAAGGTATTCTTTTAAATTATCGATGGTGAGAAAATCTTCGATAGCAATCACCTCACAACGGTCATTGATCTCCCAAATACGCGCCTTCATCGCCTCAACTTTAGATTCCCCGATTGTCGAACTGAGCGCATGAATTTGACGGTTAATATTACTCTCGGCAATGTTATCTAGATCAATCAAGGTGATTTTGCCCACTGCGCTTCTCGCCAATGCTTCCACCGCCCAAGATCCTACGCCACCAATTCCCACAATAACTACATGGCTATTTTGAAGTCGAGCGAACCCCTCTTCTCCATAAAGTCGGCTTAGAGTCGAAAATCGACGCTCATAATCTTGGCTCATAAACAGTATTTCCCTTACCTATTTTCGTTATCATTAAAGTCTCTCTATTTTACACGGAACAAAATAAAAAGAGGCAGAATAAGATTCCACCTCTTCTCAACTTCAAGTTTCATTGAATATTCATTACTGCGTGACATTGATGCATAGCGCAATCAACGTATCACTTAACCTAAACGCTTATTAACATTATCCCAATTAACAAGTGCCCAGAAGTTTTCTAGATAGTTAGGACGGCTATTACGATAATCAATATAGTAAGCATGCTCCCAAACATCACACGTTAAAAGTGGCTCTTGATCTGCTGTTAATGGCGTCGCTGCGTTTGAAGTTGATACTAACTCAATTGAGCCATCGCTATTTTTAACTAACCATGCCCAACCCGCGCCAAATGTACCAACAGCACATTGATCAAAGGCTTTTTGAAATTCTGTAAAAGAACCCCACTTCTGCTCAATTGCTGCCGCGATTTTACCGGTAGCTTCACCACCCCCTTGAGGGCTTAATGATTCCCAATAAAAAGTATGGTTCCATACTTGCGCGGCATTATTAAATAGCGGGCCTTTCGCTTGCATAATAATATCTTCAAGGGATGCATTTTCAAACTCTGTACCCTCTATTAGGGCATTTAAGGTATTCACATAAGTTTGATGATGTTTGCCGTAATGATACTCCAAAGTCTCTTTAGAGATATGCGGTTCAAGAGCATCAAGTCCGTACGGTAATTTTGGTAATTCAAATGCCATTAGATTTTATTCCTCCTCATAAAATTAATCTTTATCTGCCTGTCTAGGCAAAAACTACAAGCAGACAACCCAACAGTATATTAACAGGATTCTCTCATTTAAACTCGTATCAGGGGTGTTTAAGCAATAAAAAAGCCAATAAAACCTGTATGTTTTTAATTTACATACAAGTTTTTATTAGCTTTTTGTAGTCTATTTGTAGTTATCCTACAAATTATTCGATTTTAGGGCGTTATATTTAAAACTAGTTAGCAGCTGCTAAACGTTTATTCACTTCATCCCAGTTCACAACATTCCAGAATGCTGCGATATAATCGACACGTACGTTACTATATTTTTTGTAGTAAGCGTGCTCCCAAACGTCAAGACCCAATACTGGTGTTTTACCTTCCATTAATGGTGAATCTTGGTTTGCTGTAGACATGATTTCTAAGTTGCCATCTTTATCAACAACTAACCATGCCCAACCTGAACCAAAACGTGTTGCTGCTGCTGCTGCAAATTTTTCTTTAAATGCATCAAAGCTTCCGAATGCTTTATCGATTGCTTCTTTCACAGCACCTGTTGGCTCACCGCCACCATTTGGTGTCATTACTGTCCAGAAAAGTGAGTGGTTAGCATGACCGCCGCCGTTGTTTTGAACCGCAACGCGGATATCTGCAGGAATAGCATCCATGTCAGCGATTAAATCTTCAATTGCTTTACCTTCAAGTTCAGGATACTTTGCAATTGCTGCATTTAAATTTGTCACATAGGTATTGTGATGCTTCTCATGGTGAAGATGCATTGTTAATTCATCAATATGTGGCTCTAATGCGTCATATGCGTAAGGTAATGCTGGTAATTTATATGTCATAATCTTTTCTCCTAACGGGTAAGTAAACATCAAAAATGGGAGTGTTGCACATTATCAGAATAGGGTTAATGATCAATGGTTAACCGATTTCTTGCCCTGTGTGACAACTCAATGTTTCTAGAATCTTACTTTTAAAACCTCGCTTTAGTGATTCTACTATGAACCGTATTACGTCAAAGCGTGGTTTCTAATTTAAAAGTAAATATTGTTACAGATCAATTTTAGGCGTTCTTTCAAGCTAATACAAGTGAAACACTCATAGATTCTATATCAATCTCCTTAAGTTAGTAATATGGGGCTTCTTTGCAGATTATCAAGTACGGCTTACAGAAATAGTTATCTCTCTAGAATAATTTCATCATAAAAAAACAGGGCTCCACTTAGAGCCCTGCTTCATTTTACGTTTAGTTTTTACGAATACTCAATCACTATTAGTTATCAATATAGTGCTCGGTATTACCATTGAATGAGTTCTTAAACCTCAGCATTACGCAATGGAATTGTTTTAGCAACCTTATCTAAAACACCATTCACATAGCGATGACTTCCCTCTGCCCCAAATTGTTTTGCAAGCTCGACAGCTTCATTGATGACAGATTTATACGGAATATCTAACTGGCTTTGAAGCTCATATACACCAAGCCACAGAATCGCATGTTCAATCGGATCAATTTGATCTACATTGCGATCTAAAAATGGTGCCAGCGTTTCATCTAGCGCCGTACGCGTTTGCGTAATATTTTGCAGCAATTCATGAAAATACTCTGAATTTGCTTCCGCAAACTTCTCATTATCTGCTGTATTTGCACTAATTTGTGTCAGTGAGCTTTGTGCAATCTGCCACTCATAGAGCGCTTGAATTAAAAAGAATCTTGCAGACTTGCGTGAAGCAATTAATTTACGTTTTGAAACAGCCACGCTATTTCCCCTCTTCATATTTGAATGAGAAAGCGCCCCACTTAAGGAGCGCTCCATTTCTATTTAAGTCTAACCGCTAACGGATGGACTACTTAGCAGCATTACGACGCTCTTCATGATAAAGAAGACCCGTACCTGCTGGGATTAAGCGACCCACGATAACGTTCTCTTTAAGTCCACGAAGATGATCTTTAAGACCGCGAATAGATGCATCTGTTAAGACGCGTGTTGTTTCTTGGAACGATGCAGCTGAAATGAAGCTATCAGTTGCAAGTGAAGCTTTTGTAATACCAAGAAGGACAGGATGATAAGTTGCTGGCACTTTGCCTTCTGCAACAAGTTTATCATTCTCACCAAGCACAGTAACAAATTCAGCTTGTTCACCTTTGATGAAGCCGCTATCGTTCGCTTCCAAAATCTCAACTTTACGAAGCATCTGACGAATAATCACTTCGATATGTTTATCTGAGATCTTAACCCCTTGGAGACGATAAACGTCCTGAATCTCTTTCACAAGATAGGCCGCTAGCTCTTTCACGCCAAGAAGACGTAAAATATCATGTGCGCTTAACTCACCATCAACGATGATTTCACCTTTTTCAACGGTTTCACCTTCAAACACGTTCACATGGCGCCATTTTGGAATCAGCTCTTCATGTGCAACACCTGCTGAATCCGTAATGATCAAGCGCTGTTTACTCATTGTCTCACGACCAAAGCTCACGATACCCGTTGTTTCTGCAAGAATAGCAGCTTCTTTCGGACGTCTTGCTTCAAATAAGTCAGCAACGCGTGGGAGACCCCCAGTGATGTCACGTGTTTTCGATGATTCTTGTGGGATACGTGCAAGTGGATCACCCACAGATACGATATCGCCATCATTCAAGTTCAAAATCGCGCCCACAGGTAATGTATACATTGCTGTTACATCAGTTCCTGGAATATTGAGCTCGTTACCCGCTTCATCCACAACATAGATAGAAGGACGTTTACCGCCTGTATTACGTTGTTTAGAGTCAAGAACGATAAGGTTTGATAAACCTGTAATGTCATCCGTTTGTTTCTGAACGTTGATATTCTCTTCAAAGTCAACGAATTTCAAGTGACCTGAAACCTCAACGATAACCGGAATTGTATGCGGATCCCATGTTGCCACGATATCCCCAATTTCAACGCTACCACCTTCATCCACAACAATTGTTGCACCATAAGGTACTTTATAACGCTCACGGTTACGACCGAATTCATCCATGATGATAAGCTCACCTGAACGAGAGATCGATACGAGGTTGTTATCTTTGTTACGAACAGTTTTCACACGTACGAGTTTAAGCGTACCTTTTGTTTTAACCTGAACGTTTGAAACCGCTGCTGAACCTGATGCCGCACCCCCGATATGGAACGTACGCATCGTTAACTGTGTACCTGGTTCCCCGATTGACTGAGCAGCGATAACACCGACAGCTTCACCTGGGTTAACAAGGTGACCACGACCAAGGTCACGGCCATAACATTTTGCACAGAGTCCATGACGATTCTTACAAGTAATTGCAGAACGTGCAACAAGCTCATCCACACCTTTCTCATCAAGAAGCTCAACGGCTGCTTCATCAAGAAGTGTCCCTGCAGGGAAGAGAACTTCTGCAGTTCCTGGTACAAATACATCTTGTGCCACAACAAGACCCAGTACGCGATCGCTCAATGGCTCAACAATATCACCACCCTCAACAATCGGCGTCATGATAAGGCCATCTGTCGTACCACAATCATCACTTACAATTACTAAGTCTTGTGCTACGTCAACGAGACGACGTGTTAAGTAACCCGAGTTCGCCGTTTTAAGTGCCGTATCCGCAAGACCCTTACGAGCACCATGCGTTGATACGAAGTACTGAAGTACGTCAAGACCTTCACGGAAGTTCGCTGTGATAGGTGTTTCGATGATTGAACCGTCTGGTTTTGCCATCAATCCACGCATCCCTGCAAGCTGACGGATCTGAGCGGCACTACCACGTGCTCCTGAGTCTGCCATCATGAAGATAGAGTTAAATGATGTTTGCTCAACTTCTTTGCCAGTTTTCTCATCGAAAACTTGCTCTTTACCTAAGTTGCTCATCATCGTTTTCGCAACTTCTTCGTTCGTACGTGACCAAATATCGATCACTTTGTTGTAGCGCTCACCATTGGTCACAAGACCTTGTGAGTACTGCATCTGAACTTCTTTTACTTCTGCTTCAGCACGATCAATGATCGATTGCTTTTGCGGTGGAATCACCATGTCTTCATAACCGACTGAAGACCCTGAACGCATTGCATAGTAGAAGCCTGTGTACATAAGCTTATCTGCAAAGATTACAGTATCTTTAAGACCAAGACGACGGTAGCAGCTATTGATTAAGTTAGAGATTTCACGCTTAGTGAGCACTTTATCGATCAATGAGAATGGCAAACCTTCAGGAAGAAGATCTGTCAAAATAATGCGGCCTACTGTTGACTCAACGCGACGATATGTCTCGCCTTCTTTAGGATCTTCAAACATTGCAATCGGAAGACGCACTTGAATTTTCGCATGAACATCAAGCTCTTTCAGTACATATGCACGATGAACTTCTGCAGTATCTGTAAATACGCGACCTTCACCTTTTGCATTGATACGCTCACGCGTCATGTAGTAAAGACCAAGAACAACGTCTTGTGATGGCACAATAATCGGCTCACCGTTTGCAGGAGAGAGAATATTGTTTGATGACATCATAAGTGCACGTGCTTCAAGTTGTGACTCGATAGAAAGCGGTACGTGAACCGCCATCTGGTCACCATCGAAGTCGGCGTTGAACGCGGTACAAACGAGCGGGTGAAGCTGAATCGCTTTACCTTCGATCAATACTGGCTCAAATGCTTGAATACCCAATCTGTGAAGGGTTGGCGCACGGTTCAAAAGAATCGGGTGCTCAGTGATCACATGCTCAAGGATATCCCATACTTCAGGAACTTCACGCTCAACCATACGCTTTGCAGCTTTGATTGTTGTTGCAATACCACGTTGGATCAATTGTGAGAAAATAAATGGTTTGAAAAGTTCAAGTGCCATCTGTTTTGGTAAACCACACTGGTGAAGACGAAGTGTAGGACCAACTACGATTACTGAACGGCCAGAGTAGTCAACACGCTTACCCAAAAGGTTTTGACGGAAACGACCTTGTTTACCCTTGATCATATCTGCAAGTGATTTCAGCGGACGCTTATTCGCACCAGAGATCGCACGGCCGCGACGACCGTTATCAAGAAGTGAGTCTACTGACTCTTGAAGCATACGTTTTTCGTTACGAACAATGATGTCCGGTGCTTCAAGTTCAAGAAGACGAAGTAATCGGTTGTTACGGTTAATCACACGACGATAAAGATCGTTCAAATCTGACGTCGCAAAACGACCACCATCGAGTGGCACGAGCGGACGAAGATCTGGTGGTAAAACCGGTAAATTAGTAAGGATCATCCACTCAGGTTTATTGCCCGACGCAATGAATGATTCAACAAGCTTCAATCTATTTGAAAGACGCTTGAATTTTGTTTCAGAACGCGTTTCTTGAAGATCTTCACGAAGTTGTGAAGCTTCTTCCGTTAAATCGATGGCTTTGAGTAACTCAAGAATTGCTTCTGCACCCATACGTGCATCAAACTCATCCCCGTACTCTTCAATCGCATCTAAAAATTCTTCATCTGTTAAAACTTGGCCATGCTCGAATGGTGTTAAACCAGGCTCGATCACCACAAATGATTCAAAGTAGAGGATTTTCTCGATATCACGAAGGGTCATATCAAGAAGAAGACCGATACGGCTTGGCAGTGATTTCAAATACCAAATATGTGCAACAGGTGACGCAAGACCAATATGCCCCATGCGCTCACGACGTACATTAGAAAGGGTTACTTCAACACCACATTTCTCACATACAACACCACGGTGTTTAAGACGCTTATATTTACCACATAGGCATTCGTAATCTTTTACAGGTCCAAAAATTTTCGCACAGAAAAGGCCGTCACGCTCTGGTTTAAAGGTACGATAGTTGATCGTTTCAGGTTTTTTAACTTCACCATACGACCAGCTAAGAATTTTTTCAGGCGATGCAAGACCAATCTTGATTGCATCAAAGCCACCTTTATCTTCACTCTTAAATAAATTTAATAAGTTCATTCGTTATCTTCCATTTATATTTAAAGAAATGTCTCTATGACACGGGTTTAAGAGGGAGAGATGATTACTCATCATCTCCATCAGCGACCGTATCGATATCGATACCCAGAGAACGGATCTCTTTAATCAGTACGTTAAATGACTCAGGCATTCCTACTTCAATGTTGTGGTCACCATTGACGATGTTTTTATACACAGCTGTACGGCCTGCAACATCATCTGATTTCACTGTCAACATCTCTTGTAGTGTGTATGCAGCACCGTATGCTTCAAGTGCCCATACCTCCATCTCTCCGAAACGCTGCCCACCGAATTGTGCTTTACCACCAAGCGGCTGCTGTGTTACGAGCGAGTATGGTCCTGTTGAACGAGCATGCATCTTATCATCCACTAAGTGGTTCAATTTAAGCATGTACATAAAGCCAACTGTTACAGGTCTGTCAAATGCATCCCCTGTACGTCCATCATATAAAGTAATTTGACCTGATTCAGGGAGATCAGCCAAGCGAAGCATACGACGCATCTCATCTTCCGATGCACCATCGAATACTGGGCTTGCCATCGGCACCCCTTTTCTCAAGTTTTGACTGAGTTCAATCACTTCTTGATCACTAAAGCTGTTGAAGTCAACAACTTGAGCGCTTTCATCTTTATTATAGATCTCATCTAAGAATCCACGAAGTTCATTCACTTCAGCGTGAGACTTGATCATTTTATCAATTTTAAGGCCAAGCCCATGCGCCGCCCAACCTAAGTGGGTTTCGAGGATCTGACCGATGTTCATACGTGATGGAACACCCAGTGGGTTTAAGCAGATATCAACTGGCGTACCATCTTCCATGTACGGCATATCTTCTTCCGGAACAATCATGGAGATAACCCCTTTGTTTCCGTGACGACCCGCCATTTTGTCCCCTGGCTGGATACGGCGTTTAACCGCAAGATATACTTTAACCATTTTGAGAACGCCCGGTGCTAACTCATCACCTTGCGTTAACTTTTCACGTAATTCTTCAAACTTCTTGTTTGAATCTTTACGTTGATGATCAAGAAGCTGTTTTAACTTCACAAGCTCTTCTGCTAATTCATCAGACTTAAGCTTCAGTTCTAACCATTTTTCACGCTCAATGCCTTGTAGGTAATCTTCAGTGATCTTATCGCCTGCTTTAATACCTTTATTACCCGCAGCAACTTCGGTACCTAATAGGCTTTTACCTACACGTTCGAAAAGGTCATCCTCAAGAATACGTAATTGGTCATTTAAGTCCTTACGTACACCGCGAAGTTCACGGTCTTCAATCTCTTTCGCACGGCTATCTTTTTCAATACCATCACGTGTAAAGACACGAACGTCGATAACTGTTCCATCCATTCCTGTCGGAACGCGAAGTGAGTTATCTTTCACATCAGATGCTTTTTCACCAAAGATTGCGCGAAGCAGTTTCTCTTCAGGCGTAAGCGTTGTTTCACCTTTTGGTGATACTTTACCGACTAAGATATCGCCTGATTTCACTTCTGCACCGATGTAAGCAATCCCGGCTTCATCAAGCTTAGAAAGCGCAGACTCTGATACGTTTGGAATATCTGAAGTGATTTCTTCAGGACCCAACTTCGTATCACGTGCAACACACGTTAATTCTTCAATATGAATCGTTGTGAAACGCTCTTCTTTTACAACACGCTCTGAGATTAAGATGGAGTCTTCGTAGTTATAACCATTCCATGGCATGAATGCCACGAGCATGTTTTGTCCTAATGCAAGCTCACCTAAATCTGTTGATGGACCATCTGCAAGAATATCTTGACGTGAAATCACATCGCCTTCTTTCACTAATACTTTTTGGTTAATACAAGTATTTGCGTTTGAACGCTGATATTTTGTAAGGTTGTAAATATCAACCCCAGATTGACCCACAATTGTTTCTGCATCGTTTACACGAATAATGATACGTGTTGCATCGACGTAATCAACAACGCCCCCACGCTTTGCAACTACACACACACCCGAGTCACGCGCAACAATGCGCTCCATCCCTGTTCCTACAAGCGGTCTATCTGCATTTAAAGTCGGAACTGCTTGACGTTGCATGTTTGAGCCCATGAGTGCACGGTTAGCATCATCATGTTCAAGGAAGGGAATCAATGCAGCTGCGATCGATACGATCTGTTTTGGAGAGATATCGATATAACTGATTTGTTCTTTTGTTAAAAGTGTAAATTCACCTTCAACGCGTGCTGCGATAAGATCTTCTACGAATGCACCATTTTCATCTAACTTTGCGTTCGCCTGAGCGATTCCGTAGTTAGCTTCTTCATATGCAGATAAGTAGTCAACCTGATCACTCACACGACCATCGATAATTTTGCGATATGGCGTCTCAAGGAAACCATAACTATTGGTACGTGCATAGCTTGCAAGCGAGTTAATAAGACCGATGTTTGGTCCCTCAGGTGTTTCGATAGGACACACACGACCATAGTGAGTAACGTGAACGTCACGGACTTCAAAGCCTGCACGCTCACGTGTTAAACCACCTGGGCCAAGTGCAGAGATACGGCGTTTATGCGTAACTTCTGACAATGGGTTGTTTTGGTCCATAAACTGTGAAAGTTGTGATGAACCAAAGAACTCTTTAATGGCAGCGCCAACTGGTTTTGCATTAATAAGTTCATGCGGCGTTAAACCCTCTGCTTCTGCAATGAGAAGGCGATCTTTCACAGCACGCTCAATACGAACTAAACCAATACGGTATACGTTCTCGACCATTTCACCCACAGAACGGATACGACGGTTACCTAAATGGTCAACGTCATCTACGTTTCCGTGTCCGTTACGGATTGCGATTAATTCTTTTAATACATCTAAGATATCTTGATTAGAAAGTGTACCTTCACCTGTATCTGAATCACGACCGAGACGCTTGTTGAACTTCATACGACCTACAGCCGATAAGTCATAACGATCGCTTGAAAAGAATAAGCTTGAGAATAAGTTTTCAGCGGCTTCTTTTGTCGGCGGCTCACCTGGGCGCATCATACGATAAATTTCAATTTGTGCTTCTAATTGACTCTTACTCGTATCTGCACGAAGAGTATCTGAGATATAAGCACCACGATCGACATCGTTCGTGAACAATACTGGTACTGTCTCAATACCGTATGCGACAAATTTCTCTAGCGTTTCTTGCGTAATTACATCATTTGCAAGTGCTAACAATTCACCCGTAGACTCATCAAGGATATCTTGAGAAACAACACGCCCCACAAGATACTCAAATGGAACTTCGAGATCTTTTACCCCTGCATCTTCCAACTTTTTCACGTGGCGTGCAGTAACGCGGCGACCTTTCTCAACGAGAACTTCACCGTCTAATTTAATATCAAATGCCGCCATCTCACCACGAAGACGACTTGGCACTAATTCAAGAAAGAGTGCATTTTTCTTAATTTTGAAAGTATTAGTTTCAAAGAATTCCGCTAAGATCTCACTATCTGAGAGACCTAAAGCTTTTAAGATGATCGTTGCATGAAGTTTACGACGTCTATCAATACGTGCAAATACTAAATCTTTCGCATCAAACTCAAAATCCATCCATGAACCACGGTAAGGGATGATACGTGCAGAGAAAAGAAGCTTCCCTGATGAATGCCCTTTCCCTTTATCATGGTCAAAGAATACACCGGGTGAACGATGGAGCTGAGAAACGATGACACGCTCAGTACCATTGATCACGAATGTACCGTTTTCCGTCATAAGTGGGATTTCACCTAAGTAAACGCCACCACGACCGAACTGGTCAATACCAGCTTCGCGAATTTCTTTAATTTCACCTGTTTCTAAATCCGCAATCTTAAGACGCATGCCGATACGAAGAGAAGCGGCATACGTTGTGCCACGCATTTGACATTCACGAACATCAAACTCAGGCTCACCAATATGATAATCAACGTACTCAAGTGAGAGACGGAAACCATTTGATGTTGCTGTTTTCGCTTTTACTGCTTCGATTGGGAAAATAGATTTGAACGCAGCGTGTAAACCTTGATCTTTGCGATCTTTACGTGCGATATGATCTTGGAGAAACGTCTCGTAAGAGTCAATCTGTGTTGCTAATAGAAAAGGGACTTCTTGAACTTCGATCTGTTGCCCGAAGTCTTTACGAATGCGTTTTTTTTCTGTAAACGAGTAGACCATGCAATGTATTCCTCATGAGATGGGGAGTGTAAACATATAAATTAATCCTTTGGCCAAAAGGCCTAATTTATACGCTTGTAAAATATGCTAGAAAAATATTTTCTTAAGCTAGTAAAGGCTAGGGTTCAGTACCCTAGCCTTTATTATTCATTCTTAACTAAAAGCGCCATCATTGTTATCAAGCTGATAATCGATTGACTCCTCTAATTATAGATTGATTATTTAAGTTCTGCAGATGCGCCAGCTTCTTCAAGTTCAGCTTTGATTTTGTCTGCTTCATCTTTAGATACTTGCTCTTTGATTGTCGCAGGTGCACTTTCAACAAGCGCTTTTGCTTCACCAAGACCAAGACCTGTGATACCACGAACTACTTTGATCACGTTGATTTTCTTCTCGCCTACTGCAGTCATGATAACATCAAACTCAGTTTGTGCTTCTGCTGATGCGCCGCCGTCAGCTGGACCAGCTGCTACTGCAACTGCTGCTGTAACGCCGAATTTTTCTTCGATCGCTGAGATTAACTCCATAACTTCTGCAGTTTTCATCTCTTCGATTGCATTAAGGATATCTGCTGTTGAGATTGCCATAATATAACTCCTAAAAATATCTTATAAATTTGATTGGATAATAATTCTAAATTATTTAGAACTATCAGCAGAGCAATTAAGCAGCTTCCGCTTCTTTTTTGTCTCTCACTGAAGCTAATGTTGCCGCAAGCTTCTGAACTGGTGCTTTCAATACAGCCAAGAACATTGAAATCGCTTCGTCCTTCGTTGGAAGGGTTGCGATCGCTTTCAATGCTGAACCGTCATGAACTTCACCGTCATAAGCAATTGCTTTAACAGCTAACTTCTCATTCGTCTTTTCCTTAAGGAAATTATGAATAACACGTGCACCCGCAACTGGATCTTCCTCATTCATTGAGAAAGCCATAATGATTGGTCCAACAAGACTTGGAATTGCATCTTCAAACTTAGTGTCTTTTAATGCAAGTCTTGCTAATGTGTTTTTCACAACACGGATATCAACATTTGCTGATCTTGCCGCGTTACGAAGAGATGTAATCTGAGCTACCGTAAGCCCGTGGTATTCAGAGAGAACTAATGATTGTGCTTCAGCAGCAATACCATTAACTTCTTGAACCACTTCTTGTTTAGTTTGCAAAGAACTCATTTTTCACCTTTACATCTTTGGTAATTTCTTACCATTTACAACACCCAAGCTTTTACACTTGGCCCCACGGTATCCCTAATTTAGAACCACCGTCTACGTAGACCACTCTTTCAAGTAATTAAGTGAAAAACTCTCACATCTACGGTCTTAGACTTACCTTTAATCCCTAACCATTCCCTAAAGAAAGGTTAGGCAAACTAAAAGATAAGTTCGTATTCTTTTAAATACGTTTGATTATACTGAAGCGATTTCAACAGCGATGCCAGGACCCATTGTCGTAGCAACTGTTAATTTCTTAAGGTAAACACCCTTCGCTGAAGCTGGCTTCAAACGATTCAATTCAGTAATCAACGCCTTAATATTACCGCGAATTGCATCAACATCAAAAGTTACACGACCGATAGCAGCGTGAATGATACCCGCTTTATCTGTACGGAAACGTACTTGACCTGATTTTGCATTCGTTACAGCAGTTACTACGTCTGGCGTTACAGTACCAACACGTGGGTTAGGCATAAGTCCGCGTGGACCTAAGATTTGACCTAACTGACCAACAACACGCATTGCATCTGGCGTTGCGATTACTACATCGTAGTTTAAATCGCCGCCTTTCATGCTTTCTGCTAAATCTTCGAAACCAACAACGTCAGCGCCAGCTGCTAAAGCTGCTTCTGCGTTTGCACCTTGTGCAAATACAGCAACGCGAACATCTTTACCTGTTCCGTTAGGCATAACAGTTGCACCGCGAACCACTTGGTCTGATTTACGTGGATCAACACCAAGGTTTACAGCTACTTCGAAAGACTCTTCAAATTTTGCCGCTGGTACTTTCTTCAAAAGTGCTACTGCTTCATCAAGCGTGTATACTTTTTCTGAATCTACGAGCTCTAAAATTGCTTTTTGTTTTTTAGTTAACTTAGCCATCTTACACACCCTCCACTTCAATACCCATTGAGCGTGCGCTTCCTGCAATGATTTTCACCGCTGCATCAAGATCCGCTGAAGACAAATCTGGCTCTTTCGTTTTTGCAATTTCTTCTAATTGCGCACGATTTACCTTACCCACTTTTTGTGTGTTTGGCTTTGGACTACCAGATTTGATACCTGCAGCTTTCTTTAAAAGATAAGCAGCGGGTGGCGTTTTTGTAATAAATGTAAATGAACGATCACTATACACTGTAATTACAACAGGAATAGGCATACCTACTTCTAATTGTTGTGTAGCGGCGTTGAACGCTTTACAGAATTCCATGATGTTAACACCATGTTGACCAAGTGCCGGACCGATTGGTGGCGATGGATTTGCTTTACCTGCAGCTACCTGCAAGTTAATATACGACATTACTTTCTTTGCCATGTGGCGATACTCCTAGAGATGGGTCTAACGCTTTTCAGCTCCCCAATTTAAAAAGACACGATATTATAGCACTCTTTTTTTTGTGCTTCAACACTTAAATCCTTAGCACGCAATCATTTCTGACCCATACTAAGGATTTACTTTAAAACTATATTTACTTTAAGCTTTTTCGACCTGACTAAACTCAAGATCAACAGGTGTAGCACGACCAAAGATCATAACAGATACTTTAATTCGACCCTTATCAGAATCGACCTCTGTCACTGTACCATTAAATTCATTAAATGGACCTTCAATAACACGCACTTCTTCACCAACGCTATAAAGAACTTTTAAGCGAGGACCTTCTTCAGCCTGCGCAATACGATTCAGAATATGATCCGCTTCTTTTTGAGAAATCGGACTAGGTCTATCACTCTTACCGCCGACAAATCCAATAACGCGCGGCACACTATTGACAAGGTGCCACACCTCTTCATCCATATCCGCTTGGATCAATACGTAACCTGGGAAAAATTTACGTTCACTTTTACGGCGCTTGCCATCTTTCACTTCCACAACTTCTTCTGTAGGAACTAAGATCTCGCCAAACTTCTCTTCAAAACCTTCACGCGCAATATATTCATGCAGCGCACGCACAACTTGTCCTTCGTATCCAGAATACGCCTGTATCACATACCAATGCATCTTGCTCTCCTACGAAAATGACAATATAAATGAGATAACGTTCTTGATTATAAAATCAACCAACATTAAGAATAGCAAAGTAATCACCATCACGATAATCACGAGCAACGTCATCTTCCGAGTCTCATCCATTGTCGGCCACACCACTCGGCGCAGCTCAATTCGAGACTCCCTAAAAAACACAACCAAATTTTTTCCAGCAGGAGATACAAAAAAGATACCCACGCCAACTGCAAGCCCTACAATAAGAGCACCAAATGAGTAAAGCGTATTCACTCCCTCAAAATAGTAATAAGTAAATATTCCGAGCAATGCGACAATCACCGCAAGCCAGACCATACCTTTACCACTTTTCACCTCTTGATTCTTTGAAGGTACTCCCTTCTTCGCCGCAGGCTGTGGTGCCTTCGTCTGTACAGACTCTTTCTTCGTATTCATCTTAATTACGTCTCATTCATGCATATAAACCATGCATTATACTAGATTATTTTGATTAGATAAAATAAAAGCAGTCAGAAGCTAAACTGACTGCTTTAATTTTGGCGGGCCAAGAAGGAATCGAACCCTCAACCTACGGTTTTGGAGACCGTCGTTCTGCCAATTGAACTATTGACCCATATACTGCTAGCAGTAATTATGCAATAACTTTAGCTACAACACCCGCACCAACTGTACGGCCGCCTTCACGAATTGCAAAACGTAAACCTTCATCCATCGCGATTGGGTTGATTAACTCAACTACCATCTTCACGTTATCTCCTGGCATAACCATTTCCACGCCTTCAGGAAGCTCACAAGCACCTGTTACGTCTGTTGTACGGAAATAGAACTGTGGACGATATCCCTTGAAGAATGGAGTGTGACGACCACCCTCTTCTTTTGAAAGTACGTATACTTCTGCTTCAAATTTTGTATGTGGCTTGATTGAACCTGGCTTTGCTAATACTTGACCACGCTCAACATCTTCACGCTTAGTACCACGAAGAAGAACACCTACGTTATCCCCTGCTTCACCACGATCAAGAAGCTTACGGAACATCTCAACACCTGTACAGATAGTTTTAGCTGTTGGACGAATACCAACAATTTCTAACTCTTCACCAGTCTTAACAATACCAGACTCGATACGACCTGTTACAACTGTACCACGACCTGAGATTGAAAACACGTCTTCGATAGGCATCAAGAATGCTTTATCAATTTCACGCTCTGGTTGTGGAATCCACGTGTCTAATGCTTCAAGAAGTTTCTTGATAGCTGGAACACCAATCTCAGACTCGTCGCCTTCGATTGCTTTAAGCGCTGAACCTACGATTACTGGAGTATCATCTCCTGGGAAATCATAAGCATCTAGAAGTTCACGAACTTCCATTTCTACTAATTCGATTAACTCTGCATCATCAACCATGTCAGCTTTGTTTAAGAAAACAACGATGTATGGAACACCAACTTGACGTGATAAAAGGATGTGCTCACGCGTCTGTGGCATAGGACCATCAGCTGCTGAACAAACGAGGATTGCTCCGTCCATCTGCGCTGCACCTGTGATCATGTTTTTAACATAGTCAGCATGTCCTGGGCAGTCTACGTGAGCGTAGTGACGGTTTGGTGACTCATACTCAACGTGTGAAGTAGAGATTGTAATACCGCGCTCTCTCTCTTCCGGTGCGTTATCGATCTGATCGTATGCACGAACGTTTCCGCCCACGGCTTCGTTACCAACTTTTGTTAAAGCTGCCGTCAACGTAGTTTTACCATGGTCAACGTGCCCAATTGTACCGACGTTTACGTGCGGCTTATTACGACTAAAAGTTTC
>CANRON010000165.1 GCA_947632245.1 uncultured Ignatzschineria sp.
TTGTTGATATGGTAGGGCTGCGTCAGGTGACATTCTATATTACGGATTGTCGTCAATCAGTTTTACTGGTCGGAAAACGTAATGGCGATAGATTTGAGTTTGATAAAGAGGACTATTCTTTAGTTGAGAGGTTTGTGGGTGGGCGATTTCTTCAGATATACATGCTGAAAGAATACTTGAGTTATGTACAAGTCCGGGGTGGAGAGCCATTTTTTGTCACAGATGCTCTGGATGGACAAGCATTTGTACGGATTGCGGGGGTGTTAGGTCTAGTTGTAAAGCCTTTAGTGGAAGATATGCTCAATGTTGTGCTTGTTGCGGGGCGGGCTGCAGGTCGATCGGCTGGAGATATTGTCGGTTTTGAGTTGCTAACGGGGAGTATCTATCAAAATGCAGATGAAGTTGATGTGAGGGAGATCGTTATAGATCTAGGGTGGTAGATGCGGGAAGAAAAAGGCTCAGTATTATTAATGGTTATGATAATCGCACTTGTCTTATCGCTTGTGCTGTTAGTTGTGAGCGCATCGCTTGAGAGAAAGTTATTTCAATTGCGAAGAAAAATAAACTTTGAAGGTGAATTGGTTCAGCTTAATCACGATTTTAATGAGTTCGTTAATGTTTACTCCCGTCAAGTTTATGAGCGTTTAGATCATGCGTGTCATCTTCA
Organism: uncultured Ignatzschineria sp.; assembly: GCA_947632245.1. Classification (GTDB taxonomy): domain Bacteria; phylum Pseudomonadota; class Gammaproteobacteria; order Cardiobacteriales; family Wohlfahrtiimonadaceae; genus Ignatzschineria. The sequence continues at coordinate 668 of CANRON010000165.1, forward strand.
GGGGCATCAGGGTGAGGTTAATGAAGATTTGGTGTTTGAGGGGATGATGATTGATATGGTCGGTTATTGTCATGAGGAGTCCTATCGAAAAATGGTGAGATTTAGAGGAGTTGATGGTGTTAAAGGGCAAGAGGTCACGCTGAATCGTATACTGTTTCAAGAAAAGGGGAGTGAGGCGTTCAAGTCTGAGGTAGAAAGCTATGAGATTGTAAAAAATGATGCTTGGGAGGTAACGATTTTGACGGGTGGGGGTATGTATCGATACATTCTTCCGATTAGGGCGGATGATGATGGTCGGGAGGTATTCGATACGGGGGGTTATTTGTTGGATTCAGTGGTTGATCAGGGTTTTTATGTAATTTTGGAAGGTGTTTTGTGGCAACTTCCTAAAGAGCAGGGGCGGTCAGCTTTCATTATTTATGATATTTCAGGAAATGAGTTTTTAGTGGATTATCGGGTGAAAGATAATATTCATCTTTTATTAAGAGAGTTTTATGGATCAGGTATCTTTAAGTTGAATATATTGACGCTGGCTATGGCGAAAATTGATCAACGCGCAAGTGAAATTGAGGTTGATGCTATCTTTGTTGGAGATGATTATGCGGTTGAGTATGTGGATCTAGATGGCGTTTCGCTCATTGGTAATAAAGGGGGTGAGTTGCTGGCGGTCGATTGGGGTGGTAAGCCAAGATGGGGGCGGCAATATGAATGGTATAAAAGTAGTAATATAAGTTGCGGTCTTGGGCGGGAGGTGTTTATGCCCGTTGAAGGATTTGTTATCGGTTGTCAGCGCAAGGGGTGGATCAATATTTAATGCAATAGAGATACATTGTGGCGAGTTGAATGCTTGCGCGATATACTCATGGGTGGGTGGTAATAGAGTTAGCGGTGAGTATGTAACTAAAGAGGTTAGCTATGGATAAGAACGCAAGTGATGCGGTTTTTTATGAAACGCTTCTAGTGAAGCGTTTTCAGGATGGTGTCTGGCGTGAAATAGAGGACGATGTATTAATCGAGGTCCCTGTATCGCTGATATATAATGGGTATCCGCACGTAGTTATAATGTGTACCCCATGCGACATAGTAGACTTTGTTTATGGTTTCTCATTCACGGAAGGGATCGTTACGACTTTGCAAGACATTCGCTCGATTGAGTTGCGAGTGAAAGAATTGGGTGTGGAAGCGCACATTGAAGTGACGCCGCTTTGTGTGAGTAGAATAAGTGCGCGAAAACGACAGATGACGGCTCGAACAGGGTGCGGAATATGTGGGTTGGATTCTTTATCTGATGTGGTGAGAGAGCAAGCAAAGATTGATTATGAATTTGATATCGTCGAAGCATCGATTGATAGAGCGCTTAAGGATTCAGGCTTGTTGCAGGTCATGAATCAGCGTACAGGTGGGGCGCATGCGGCATTCTTTGTGTCGAGTGACGGGGAGATACTCTTGACGCGCGAAGATGTTGGGCGACATGTCGCGCTTGATAAGTTGATCGGGGCAATGTTGCAAAAAGGCATTGATCCTAGGGCTGGATTTATATTGACGACATCGCGAGCAAGTTTTGAGATGGTGCAAAAAGCAGTTGCGGTTGGGGTGGGATTGTTGGTAACAATGTCTGCGCCGACATCAATGGCAATCAACCTTGCTCGAAAAATGCAAATTAAGCTTGCGGCATTTACGCGTGTTGGCAAAATTAATTTATACCAAGGTTGACAGAAATAGCTATTAATTATACTATTTCGTATCCCCCTAAGCTTATTAGGGGTATTTATGTTATTTTTTGTAACTCATGTTATTAGCAAGGATTAAGATTTAATGGTAACAGTTAATCAGTTGATCCGCCGTCCGCGCGGAACGAAAGCTGATAAATCTGACGTTCCTGCACTTGAGGGTTCTCCTCAACGTCGTGGAGTGTGCACAAGGGTTTATACAGCAACACCTAAAAAACCTAACTCTGCTATGCGTAAAGTATGTCGTGTTCGTTTAACTAACGGATTCGAAGTATCTAGCTACATTGGTGGTGAAGGTCATAACTTACAAGAGCATAGTGTTGTTTTAGTTCGTGGTGGTAGAGTGAAAGACCTTCCAGGGGTTCGTTATCATGTTGTTCGTGGTGCGTTGGACTCACAAGGTGTTGATAAACGCCGTAAAGGTCGTTCAAAATATGGTGCTAAAAAGCCTAAAGCGTGATGCTTAGTTTCTTAGTTTAATTGGATTTAGTATTTGTTGAGAGTATCTCATGTCTAGAAGAAGAGAAGTCCCAAAACGCGAGATTTTACCGGACGCTATTTACGGCGACCTATTGCTTGCGAAATTTATTAATATGGTGATGGTTTCAGGTAAGAAATCAATTGCTGAGCGTATCATGTACGGTGCATTAGACATCGTTAAAGAAAAAGGTCACGAAAGCCCAGTTGAGGCTTTAGAGCAGGCTTTGGATAACGTTCGACCAAAAGTTGAAGTTAAGTCAAGACGTGTTGGTGGTGCGACTTATCAGGTTCCTGTTGAAGTTCGTGCGTCAAGACGTGATGCATTAGCGATGCGCTGGATTGTAGATGCAGCGAGAAAACGTTCTGAGAAATCAATGGTGCGCCGTATGGGTGCTGAGATCTTAGATGCGCTTGATAATCGTGGTGCAGCTGTAAGAAAAAGAGAAGACATGCACCGCATGGCTGAAGCGAACAAAGCGTTCTCGCATTTCCGTTGGTAATAGAAATTTACAGAATTTGTTCATGCAATTGCGGTGCTCATTGAATTTGGGACACCGCATTTGTTGTTTAAAGAAATTAAGATTTAATTTTAAAAGAAGGATTTATTATGGCTCGAACTATGCCTATTGACCGATACCGTAATATTGGTATCAGTGCTCACATTGATGCAGGTAAAACGACAACTTCAGAGCGTATCCTCTTCTATACAGGTAAAAGTCACCGTATCGGGGAAACTCATGATGGTACTGCAACGATGGACTGGATGGCTCAAGAGCAAGAGCGTGGTATTACAATCACCTCTGCAGCTACAACTTGTTCATGGAAAGGAATGAAGCAGCAGTTTCCTGAGCACCGTATTAACTTAATCGATACACCGGGGCACGTTGACTTCACAATCGAAGTAGAGCGTTCAATGCGTGTACTTGATGGTGCGGTGATGGTTTACTGTTCAGTGGGTGGTGTTCAGCCGCAGTCTGAAACAGTATGGCGTCAAGCGAACAAATATGCCGTTCCAAGAATTGCATTTGTAAACAAAATGGACCGTACGGGTGCTGACTTCTTCCGTGTTGTTGAGCAGATGAGAGAGCGCTTACGTGCAAATGCTGTTCCAATTCAGATTCCAATTGGTGCTGAAGATAAGTTTGAAGGTGTGATCGACTTAGTAACAATGAAGGCGATCTACTGGAATGAAGAAGATATGGGTATGACGTTCGAAGAGCGTGATATTCCGGAAGCGCTTCTTGCTGATGCAGAAAACTATCGTTCGAAAATGGTAGAAGCTGCTGCAGAATCAAGTGAAGAGTTGATGGATAAGTATCTTGAAGACGGTGAGTTGACGATTGATGAGGTTCGTGCGGGTATTCGTGCGCGTACTCTTGCGTCAGACATGGTTCCAGTTTGCTGTGGTACTGCGTTTAAAAACAAGGGTGTGCAAGCACTTCTTGATGACGTTATTTACTATCTCCCATCACCAGTAGAAGTTAAGCCTATTTCTGGTGTGCTTGATGATGGTGAGCCGGCGGTTCGTGAGTCGTCTGATGAGGCGCCTTTCTCGGCACTTGCTTTTAAACTTGCAAATGACCCGTTCGTAGGTAACTTAACGTTTGTTCGTATTTACTCTGGTGTTATTAAGTCAGGTGACCACGTTGTGAATCCTGTAAAAGGTAAGCGTGAGCGTATCGGTCGTCTACTTGCAATGCACTCAAACTCTCGTGAAGAGATTGATGAGGCGCGTGCAGGTGATATCATCGCAATGGTTGGGCTTAAAGATGTAACTACAGGGGATACTCTGTGTGATCAGAAAGACCAAATCACACTTGAGCGCATGGAATTCCCAGAGCCAGTAATCTTTGTAGCGATTGAGCCAAAAACAAAAGCTGACCAAGAGAAAATGGGTATGGCGCTTTCACGTCTTGCGCAGGAAGATCCATCTTTCCGTGTAAGAACGGATGAAGAGTCAGGGCAAACAATCATTGGTGGTATGGGTGAGCTTCACTTAGATATCATCGTTGACCGTTTGAAGCGTGAGTTTAAAGTAGAGTGTGGTGTTGGTGCACCTCAAGTTGCTTACCGTGAAACAATTACTAAAACGATTGAAGCTGAAGGTAAATTTGTTCGTCAGTCGGGTGGTCGTGGACAGTTTGGTCATGTTTGGTTGAAGATTGAGCCGCAAGAGCTCGGTAAGGGTTATGAGTTCATTGATGCGATTGTAGGTGGGGTTGTTCCTAGAGAGTTTATTCCTGCTGTTGATCGTGGTGTCAAGGAGCAAATGGCAAATGGTGTAATCGCAGGTTATCCAATCGAAGATGTTAAAGTAACGCTTTATGATGGTTCATATCATGATGTTGACTCAAGTGAGATGGCGTTTAAAATCGCAGGATCTATGGGTTTCAAAAATGGTGTGCAGAAAGCAGGTCCGGTATTACTTGAGCCTGTAATGAAAGTAGAAGTTGAAACGCCAGAAGATTACATGGGTGATGTTATGGGTGACCTTAACCGTCGTCGTGGTAACCTTCAGGGAATTGATGATGCATTTGGATCTAAACTTATCAGAGCAGAAGTTCCGTTATCTGAAATGTTTGGTTATGCAACAGCACTTCGTTCATCAACACAAGGTCGTGCAACATATTCGATGGAGTTCTTGAAATATAGCCAAGCTCCAAACTCTGTTGCAGAGGCAATCATTAATGCAAACAAGGCTGACTAAATTAGTCAAATTTAAATAATTTGTTTGCAATCTAATAGACAAGCTCTATAATGTAGAGCTTGTTTTTAGCTCTTTAAAAAATTGGGGTATTAATATGTCAAAGGAAACTTTTAGCCGTAATAAACCGCACGTAAACGTCGGTACAATAGGTCACGTTGACCACGGTAAAACAACATTAACAGCTGCGTTAACTAAAGTTGGTAACGAAGCTGTAGGTGGAAACGTTCGTGCATACGATCAAATCGATAACGCACCTGAAGAGAGAGAGCGTGGTATTACAATCTCTACTTCACACGTTGAGTACGAATCACCAAACCGTCACTACGCACACGTAGACTGCCCAGGACATGCTGACTATGTTAAAAACATGATCACAGGTGCTGCGCAAATGGACGGAGCAATTCTTGTATGTTCAGCAGCTGATGGCCCTATGCCACAAACACGTGAACATATCCTTTTATCACGCCAAGTAGGTGTTCCATATATCGTTGTTTTCTTAAACAAAGCGGATATGGTTGATGACGCTGAGTTGATCGAATTAGTAGAAATGGAAGTTCGTGAACTTCTTGATGCTTACGATTTCCCAGGTGATGATACCCCAGTAATCGTTGGTTCAGCACTTAAAGCAATTGAGGGTGATGAATCAGAAATTGGTGTTCCAGCAATTAAAAAGCTTCTTGAAGCATTAGATACTTGGATCCCACAACCAGAGCGTGAAATCGATAAAGCATTCTTGATGCCAATCGAAGACGTGTTCTCAATCTCAGGACGTGGTACAGTAGTAACAGGACGTATCGAGTCTGGTATTGTGAAAACTGGTGAAGAGTTAGAAATCGTTGGTATTCGCCCAACTGCAAAAACCATCTGTACTGGCGTTGAAATGTTCCGTAAACTACTTGATCGTGGTGAGGCGGGTGACAACGTAGGGGTTCTTCTCCGTGGTACAAAGCGTGAAGATGTAGAGCGTGGTCAAGTTTTAGCAAAACCAGGTTCGATTAAACCACATACAAAATTCGAAGCAGAAGTTTACGTTCTTTCAAAAGAAGAAGGTGGACGTCATACGCCATTCTTTAAAGGCTACCGCCCACAATTCTACTTCCGTACTACGGACGTAACAGGTGCTTGTGAGCTTCCGGAAGGTGTTGAAATGGTAATGCCAGGCGACAACGTGAAAATGGTAGTTGAGTTAATCAACCCAATCGCGATGGATGAAGGTTTACGTTTCGCAATCCGTGAAGGTGGTCGTACTGTTGGTGCTGGTGTTGTAGCGAAAGTTATTGCATAATTAATTTTTTTCCTAGGCCTAAAATTAGGTCTAGGATTTTTGAATGAGAGTAGTATGGATAATCAAAGAATCAGAATTCGCCTTAAAGCTTTCGACTATCGTTTAATTGATCAGTCTGCGAAAGAAATTGTTGAAACTGCAAAGCGTACTGGCGCACAGGTTAAAGGTCCTATTCCTTTACCAATTAAGCGTGAAGTATTTACAGTATTGACGTCACCGCATGTAAACAAAGATGCGCGTGATCAGTATGAGTTAAGAACTCATAAGCGTCTCATGGACATTGTGAACCCAACAGATAAAACAGTTGATGCTTTAATGAAGCTCGACTTAGCTGCTGGTGTTGATGTACAGATTCGTCTAGGTTAATACGAGTTTGTTCGCGATGAAGGTCGCCAACCTTCCTCTCGTTTTTATTAATATTTTATTGAGGTATTAAAATGGCAGTAGGATTAATCGGAAAAAAACTCGGGATGAGTAGAGTTTTTGGTGAAGATGGTCGCTCTTTAGCAGTGACTGTTGTGCAAATCGAAAACAATGAAATTGCTCAAATCAAAACGATGGGTATTGATGGTTATAACGCTATTCAGGTAGCACATGGCCCACAATATTCAAGCAAAAAAACAAAAACTTTAGATGGTCATTTTGCGAAAGCAGAGATCGCATCAGCACGCTCATTATGGGAATTCCGTGTGGATGCATCTGAAGAGTTTGAAGTTGCACAAAAGTTAACTGTTGAATTATTCGAAGCGGGACAAAAAGTCGACGTTTCAGGTATTACACAAGGTAAAGGTTTCGCGGGTACTATTAAGCGTCATAACTTTGCGGGTCAACGTAATACTCACGGTAACTCATTATCACATCGTGTTCCAGGATCTATCGGTCAGTGTCAAGACCCAGGTCGCGTTTTCAAAGGTAAGAAAATGTCAGGACACATGGGTGCGGTTCGTAGAACTGCCCAGAATCTTGAGATCGTTGGAGTAGATACAGAACGCAGCTTACTTCTCATTAAAGGTGCTGTCCCAGGACCTAAGGGGTCAGATGTTGTTGTGTCTCCTGCAATCAAAGTGAAAAGAGGTAAGGCGTAATGGAAATTCAAGTAATTGGCGGATCTCCAGTTGTATTAGATGAAACTCAATTCAGTCGTGATTTTAACGAAGCATTAGTTCATCAAGTTGTGACTGCGTATCAAGCAGGCGGAAGAGCGGGTACTCGTGCACAAAAAACACGTGCAGAAGTAGCGGGTTCTACAGCTAAGCCTTGGAGACAAAAGGGCACAGGTCGTGCGCGTGTTGGTAGTAAGCGTAACCCTATCTGGAGAGGTGGTGGTGTAACGTTTGCAGCAAAACCGCAGAACTGGAGCCAAAAAGTAAATAAAAAAATGTACAAAGCAGCTATGCTTACGATTCTTTCTGAGTTGATCAGAAGTGAGCGTTTAGTAGTTGTGGAAGAGTTCACAGTAGCAGAGCCAAATACTAAGGCGTTCATTGCTAAACTTGGAACTTTGAATGTGCGTAATGAGAGCGTATTAGTAATCACTGAAGCAGTTGACTTCCCATTATACTTAAGTGCTAGAAACGTACCTCACGTTCTTGTTCTTGATGTTGAGGCGATTGATCCAGTAAGTCTTGTACACTTTAATAAAGTTGTTATGACTAAGCAGGCGCTTGTTTCTGTTAAGGAGTTGTTAGCATGATTCTAGATGTTAAAGAAAGATTAATGAAGGTGATTATTGCTCCTCATGCGTCTGAAAAAACAGCACGTCAAGAAGAGCTCAATCGTGAAGTAACTTTCCGCGTATTGAAAGACGCGAACAAAAAAGAGATTGCGGCTGCAGTTGAATTGATGTTTGGTCGTAAAGTCGAAAAAGTTACTGTGCTTAACCAAAATGGTAAGCGTAGATCATTCGGCCGTCACATGGGTGTTAAGCAAGATTGGAAAAAAGCTTACGTAACACTTGCTGATGGGGAAGCGGAAATTGATTTTTTAGGTGATATGTAATGAGTATAAAAAAAGCAAAACCAACTTCACCAGGTCGCCGTGGTCTTATTCAGATTGTAACTCCTGGTCTTCATAAGGGTAAGCCATATGCGCCTTTATTAGAAGGGCAGCATAGTACTGGTGGTCGTAACAATGATGGACGTATTACATCACGTCATCGTGGTGGTGGTCATAAACAACATTATCGTTTAATTGACTTTAAACGTGACAAAGAGAATATCCCAGCGAAGGTTGAGCGTATCGAGTACGATCCAAACCGTACTGCACATATTGCACTTCTTTGCTACGTAGACGGTGAGCGCCGTTATATTATTGCGCCTGCTAAAGTTGAGATTGGTGATGTGTTATTTGCAGGTGCTAATGCGCCAATTAAAGCAGGTAACTCACTTCCACTTCGTAACATTCCAATCGGTTCTACAGTGCATTGTGTTGAAATGAGACCAGGTAAAGGCGCGCAATTAGCTCGTTCAGCTGGTACTTCAGTGCAACTTATTGCGAAAGAAGGTGAGTATTCTACGCTTCGTCTCCGTTCAGGTGAGGTTCGTAAAGTTCTTTCTGACTGTAAAGCAACAATTGGTGTTGTGAGTAATGGTGAGCACAGCCTTAGAGTTCTCGGTAAAGCCGGTGCTAAGCGTTGGGCGGGTGTTCGTCCGCAAACTCGTGGAGCTGCGATGAACCCGGTAGATCACCCTCATGGTGGTGGTGAAGGTCGTACAAAAGGTGGTAGACATCCAGTTACGCCTTGGGGCCAGCCAACTAAAGGCTACAGAACACGTACTAATAAGCGCACAAGTCAGTATATTGTTCGCCGTCGTACTAAATAATTAAATCGAATAAAGGGTAAAATATGCCACGTTCTATAAAGAAAGGTCCATTTATCGATCATCATCTACAAAAGAAAGTAGATGAAGCGTTAGCTTCGAACAATCGTCGTCCAATTAAGACTTGGTCACGCCGTTCGATGATTCTTCCAGAAATGATTGGACTTACAATTGCCGTTCATAACGGTAAAATCCATGTGCCGATTTTAATCACTGAAAACATGATTGGTCATAAGTTGGGTGAGTTTGCGCTTACTCGTACTTACCGTGGTCATGCTGCAGATAAAAAAGCACGTTAATAAGGGGATAAAATATGGAAAGCAGAGCAATACATCGCCATGCGCGAATTTCTCCTCAGAAAGCGCGCTTAGTTGCGGATCAGGTACGTGGGTTACCTGTTGATCGTGCAGTTACTTTATTGCAATTTAGTGATAAAAAAGCTGCTGATCTTATTCTTAAAGTATTAGAGTCTTCAATGCAAAATGCTGAGAATAACTTTGGTTTAGACATCGATAACCTTTTTGTGAAAACAATCATGGTTGACGAGGGTCCACTTCTTAAAAGAATGCGTGCACGTGCTAAAGGCCGTGGAGATCGTATCCTTAAGAAGACAAGTCACATCACAGTCATTGTTGCTGAAGCTTAATTAAGGAGTAGGTCAAAATGGGTCAAAAAGTAAATCCAACCGGTATACGCTTAGGGATCTCAAAAGACTGGAATTCGCGTTGGTACGCGGATTCTAAGAGCTTCCCTGAGTTTATTGAGTCTGACTTTAAAGTTAGAGAATATTTGAGAAAAAAACTTGCAGCTGCTGCGGTTTCTAAAATTCACATCAGTCGTCCTTCAAAATCTGCTCAAGTAGTTATTCATACTGCAAGACCAGGTGTTGTAATCGGTAAAAAAGGCGAAGATATTGAAGTTTTACGCAAAGAGTTATCTGCGATTATGGGCTGCCCTGTACATGTATCGATTCAAGAAGTAAGAAAACCTGAATTAGATGCGTACTTAGTTGCTGAAGGGATTGCTCAACAGTTAGAGCGCCGTGTAATGTTCAGAAGAGCAATGCGTCGTGCTGTAACGAACACAATGCGTCTTGGTGCAGAAGGTATTCGTGTAAACGTTGCAGGACGTTTAAATGGTGCTGAAATTGCGCGTGGCGAGTGGTATCGTGAAGGTCGTGTGCCATTGCATACATTCCGTGCAGATATTGACTACGGAACAGCGGAAGCATTAACGACTTATGGTATTTTAGGTGTGAAAGTTTGGATCTATAAAGGTGAAGTTTTTGATTACCTCGCTGTAGAACAAGAAGAAGCGGCACCTAAAAAGAGAAATAGAAGAAGGAAAGGTGAGTAATCATGTTGCAACCAAAACGTACTAAATTTAGAAAAATGCGTAAAGGTCGTAACCGCGGTGTTGCGGCTGCAGGTAATAAGGTAGATTTCGGCGAATTCGGCTTGAAGTCTACTGAAAATGGCCGTATCAATGCTCGTGAAATCGAAGCAGCGCGTCGTGCGATTACTCGTTACATCCGTCGTGGTGGTAAAGTTTATATCCGTGTTTTTCCAGATGTTCCAATCACAGGTAAACCATTAGAAGTTCGAATGGGTAGTGGTAAAGGTAACGTTGAATACTGGGTAGCAAAAGTTCAACCAGGTCGTGTCCTTTTTGAAATTGAAGGTGTCACGGAAATTGTTGCTCGTGAAGCATTTAGACTTGCTTCAGCAAAGCTATCTGTTAAAACAGCGTTTGCTGAACGTACAGTTCTTTAAGAGGTAAGGATCCATGAGTAAAGTAACTAAAGCAACTTCATTAAGAGACAAGTCTGTTGATGAGTTAAAAAACGAAAAGCTTGATTTGCAACGTGGTTTATTTAACCTTCGCATGCAAAAAGCGACTGGTCAGCTTACAAAGTCACACCAGTTTAAGGAATCTCGTAAGCAAATTGCGAGAATTAACTCAGTACTTGGTGAAAAAGAAGAGGGTGGTAAATAATGACTGCTGCTATTGAACAACAACATGCTCGTACCGTAGTAGGTACAGTAGTTTCAAACAAAAGTGATAAAACCATTACTGTATATGTAGAAAGATTGGTAAAGCATCCTAAGTATCAAAAATACATTAAACGCTCTACAAAATTCTATGCGCATGATGAAGCGAATACATGTAACATCGGTGATATCGTTGAAATCAAACAAGTACGCCCTATTTCTAAGAAAAAAACTTGGGATTTAGTTCGTGTAGTTGAAGAGTCGAGAGGTTAATAATGATCCAGACGCAAACAGTTTTAGACGTAGCTGATAACTCTGGTGCACGTAAAGTTATGTGTATCAAAGTTCTTGGTGGTTCACATCGTCGATACGCGACCGTTGGAGATGTAATTAAAGTTTCTGTTAAAGAAGCAATTCCACGCGGCCGTGCGAAGAAAGGTGATGTATATAACGCAGTTGTAGTAAGAACACGCAAAGGTGTTCGTCGTCAAGATGGCTCGCTCATCAAGTTTGACGGTAACGCGGCTGTTCTTCTTAATAATAACTTAGACCCAATCGGAACTCGTATCTTTGGCCCAGTAACTCGTGAGTTACGTGGTGAGAAGTTCATGAGAATCATTTCGCTTGCGCCTGAAGTTATTTAATCAAGAGGGTAGTTAATATGACAAAAATCCGTAAAGGTGATGAAGTTGTAGTAATCACAGGTAATAGTAAAGGACATCGTGGTACCGTTCTTGAAGTTGATGGAGATCGTGTGAAAGTAGCGGGTGCAAATAAAGTTACTAAGCATGTTAAACCAAATCCACAAATTGGTGTTGAAGGTGGTAGGGTTGAACAAGAATCTTTCATTCATATTTCAAATGTAATGATCTACAATCCTGAAACTAAAAAGCAAGATAAAATCAAGATCGAACAGACTGAAGTAACTCGTGAAAACGGTAAAACTAAGATTGTTCGTGAAAGAGTTTTGAAAGCAACAAATAAAAAAGTTGGCTAGTTTAAATACTTTTGGTATTATAGCCAGCTCATTTTATAAATAATTACTGTGCCAAACAGGATGTATCGCATTAAAAGACATATCCGTTTGGCATTAAGGAATATCATGAAAGCAAGATTAAAACAGTATTATGATGAAGTTGTAGTACCAAAACTCATTGAGGAGTTTGGCTACACTAATCCAATGGAAGTTCCTAGAATCACTAAGATCTCATTAAATATGGGTGTTGGTGAAGCGGTTCTTGATAAAAAAGTTATGGACAATGCAGTTGCTGAATTAACTGCGGTTTCAGGTCAGAAAGCACAAGTTACGCTTTCTAGAAAGTCTATAGCTGGATTTAAAATTCGTGATGGTTGGCCTGTAGGCTGCCGTGTTACGCTCCGCCGTACCACTATGTTCGAATTTTTAGATCGCTTAGTAAATATCTCTTTACCTCGCGTACGCGATTTCCGTGGTGTAAGTGCTAAGTCATTTGATGGCCAAGGTAACTATAACTTCGGTATTAAAGAGCAGATCGTTTTCCCTGAAATCGAGTATGAAAAAGTAGACGCAACACGTGGTATGGATATTAGTATCGCTACATCTGCGAAAACTGACAAAGAAGCAAAAGCACTCCTTAGCGCTTTCAACTTCCCATTTCGTAATTAATTATAGAGCAGGAAATTATGGCTAAAGTATCAATGATTAATCGTGAAAAAAAGCGTGCTGAGCTAGTAGCTAAGTATGCTGAAAAGCGCGAACAATTAAAAAACACTATTGTGAGTGTAGAAGCATCAGATGAAGATAAAGAAGCAGCAGTAATTGCGCTTCAGAAGTTACCAAGAGATTCTTCTCCATCTAGACGTCGTAGACGTTGCAGTATTACAGGTAGACCACACGGTGTATATCGTAAATTTGGTCTTGGTAGAAACAAGTTGAGAGAAATCACTATGCGTGGTGATATTCCTGGCTTAAGAAAAGCTAGCTGGTAGGAGAATTTTATAATGAGTATGCATGATCCAATTTCAGATATGCTAACCCGCATTCGTAATGCGCAAACTTCTGAAAAAGTAAGTGTTGAAATGCCGTTTTCAACCTTAAAACAATCAATCGCAAATGTTCTTCTTGAAGAAGGGTATATTGCTGGAATCGATACAACTGGTGATAAGGCTTCTAATAAGAAGTTAGTTCTTACTTTGAAATATTATCAAGGTAAAGCAGTTATCGAGCGCATCCAGCGCGTAAGTAAACCAAGCCTCCGTGTATATCGTGACAAGAATAGCTTGCCACAAGTTCTTGGTGGTTTAGGTGTTGCTATTGTTTCTACTTCACAAGGCATGATGACTGACCATAAAGCGAGATCTTTGTCGCTTGGTGGCGAAGTAATCTGCGTTGTTGCTTAATAGGGGGTAAGGATGTCACGTATAGCTAAACAGAATATTACTGTTCCAGCGGGTGTTGAAATCACTATCTCTGGTAACAATGTAAAAGCAAAAGGACCAAAGGGTGAGAATAGTCTTCAACTTCACTCTGCTGTTGGTCTTAAACAAGAAGGTACTGAGCTTGTAATCGTTCCAGATTTAGAGCAGAGCAAGGGCAGTTATGCAATTGCAGGTACAATGCGTTCACTCGTAAGTAATTTAGTGATCGGTGTATCTCAGGGCTTCGAAAGAAAATTAATTTTAAATGGTGTTGGATATCGTGCTTCGGCGCAAGGTGCCAATTTAAATCTCTCACTGGGTTTCTCTCATCCAGTCGTTCACGCTATGCCTGAAGGTGTTATTTGTGAAACTCCTACTCAAACTGAAATTTTAGTGAAGGGTGTGGATAAGCAAGTAGTCGGTCAAGTTGCAGCTAAGATTCGTGCATATAGACCACCTGAGCCTTATAAAGGTAAGGGCGTTCGTTATTCAGATGAAGTTGTTTCATTGAAAGAAGTTAAGAAGAAATAGGTGAGAACGATGAAAAAAAGAAACGCAAGATACAGAAGAAGCCTTAAGGCTCGTATCAAAATGAGAGAGTTGAAAGTAGATCGTTTAACGGTTCACAGAACTCCAAGACACATTTATGCACAGGTTATCAGCGGATGTGGTACTAAAGTATTAGCTGCGAGCTCAACGCTTGTAGCAGATGTTAAATCTCAAATTGAGTACACTGGTAACGTTGATGCTGCAGCTGCGGTAGGTAAAGATATTGCTGTTAAAGCAAAAGCAGCAGGCGTAACGAATGTAGCTTTTGACCGTTCAGGGTTTAAATATCATGGCCGTGTTAAAGCTCTAGCAGATGCAGCTAGAGAAGCTGGATTAGAGTTTTAATAAGGAAGGAATAAGATGACTACAAAAGTTGAAAATCAAAATGCAGCTCCAGCTGCTGATGGTTACCAAGAGAAGCTTGTTACGGTAAACCGTGTTTCTAAAACCGTTAAAGGTGGTAGACAATTCGCATTTGCTGCATTGACAGTTGTTGGTGACGGTAATGGTAAAATTGGTTATGGTTATGCCAAATCAAAAGAAGTGCCTGTTGCAATCAAAAAATCAATTGAACAAGCTAAGCGTAACATCAAGCATGTGTCTTTAAATGGTGGTACACTTCAGTATTCAGTAACTGGTGTTCATAATGCTGCGCGCGTCTATATGCAACCAGCTTCTGAAGGTACTGGTGTAATCGCGGGTGGTGCAATGCGTGCTGTTTTCGAAGTTGCTGGTGTTAAAGATGTACTTGCTAAGTGCCAAAACTCACGTAACCCAGTAAACGTTGTGCAAGCAACTATCAAAGGTTTAGCTTCAATGCTCACTCCTGAAGAGATTGCTGCTAAACGTGGTAAATCTGTAGAAGATATCAGAGGGTAAGTTATGACACAGAAAACTGTAAAAGTAACGCTTGTAAAGAGCACTAACAGCCGTCTTCAATCACATCGTGATTGTGTTAAAGGATTAGGCTTACGTCGCCTTCACCATACTGTTGAGGTGTTAGCTACACCTGAAAACATGGGGATGATTAATAAAGTTGCTTACTTGCTTAAAGTAGAGTAATTGGGAATAGGTATACAAATGAAATTAAA
Organism: uncultured Ignatzschineria sp.; assembly: GCA_947632245.1. Taxonomy (GTDB): domain Bacteria; phylum Pseudomonadota; class Gammaproteobacteria; order Cardiobacteriales; family Wohlfahrtiimonadaceae; genus Ignatzschineria. The sequence goes on from CANRON010000165.1 coordinate 15,717, forward strand.
TACATTAAAACCTGCATTTGGTAGTAAATCTAACCCTAAACGTGTTGGTCGTGGTTGTGGTTCTGGCTTAGGTAAAACAGCTGGTCGCGGTCATAAAGGTCAACATTCACGTTCAGGTGGATACCATAAAGTAGGATTCGAAGGCGGACAACAGCCTTTACAAAGAAGATTGCCTAAAGTTGGTTTCAACTCACAGATCGGTTTAGTAAGTGTAGAAGTTCCATTATCAGCACTTAATAAAGTGGAAGGAAATGTCATTACATTTACTTCACTTGTCGATAGCAATGTTATTCCTGCGAAATATACTCGTGCGAAGGTCATGCTCTCTGGTGAAATTAATAAAGCAATTACCTTAAAAGGTATCCATGTTACTAAGGGCGCTAAAGCTGCGATCGAAGCTGCTGGTGGCTCTGTCGAAGAGTAAATATGCAAAAAAATCAAGTAGGGGCTAATAACCTCGGACGTTTTTCAGGACTCTTGTCAAGACTATGGTTTTTAGTCTTGGCATTAGTAGTCTATAGAATTGGGGTCTATATCACATTGCCGGGTATTGATGCTGTTACGCTTTCAGATGTTATGGAACAGCAGGGTCAACAGGGTGGTATATCTGCGATGATCAATCTCTTCTCAGGTGGTGCATTTGAGAAGATGTCTGTGTTTATGTTAGGGGTAATGCCTTACATCACGGCTTCGATTGTGATACAGATGTTATCTGTGGTTTATTCCCCGCTCGAGCAACTTAAGAAAGAGGGTGAGGCGGGTCGTCGAAAGATGACGCAATATACTCGATACATGACAATTGCTTTCGGGGTTGTGCAAGGGATCGTGTATTCGATTGCAATCATGAACGGTGGATTTGTTAATGCTGAGTTAGTGGTTATACCACCAGTATTATTTGTCACCTTATCAACTTTGACCCTCGTCACTGGTACGATGTTCTTAGTATGGTTAGGGGAGCAAATTACCGAAAGAGGTATTGGTAACGGTATTTCTATGATTATCTTTGCCAGCATTCTAATGGGAATACCGTCTTCGGTTGCGTTCCTATTTGAAACTGCTACCACCCAAGGTGGCGCAATGTGGTTGTTGATAGCAGTGTTCTTTCTGCTTATTCTTGCAGTCATTTTTGTCATTGTCTTCATTGAAAGAGGGCAGCGCAGAATTACGATTCAATATGCAAGAAGACAACAGGGAAGACAGATGTCAATTGGTAACCAAACCAATCACCTTCCATTAAAACTCAATATGTCGGGAGTTATACCGGCAATCTTCGGTTCGGCGTTTCTTTCCTTTGTTTACACCATTAGTACTGGTTTGAGCAAAGTGAACGTGCCAGAATTGACTGACGCGGATACAGGGCTTTGGGGGAGCTTTAGCTACTACGTATCCTTGACACTTAATAAGCTCGGATTTTATGGAGTTAAGTACTTCTCTATAGGTCAGCCTGCATATATGATTCTTTTTGCAGGTCTAATAATCTTCTTCTGTTTCTTCTATACTGCTATGCAGTTTAACTCGAAAGAGACAGCGGAAAACCTTAAGAGAAATGGTGGTTTTATACCCGGAATTCGTCCAGGGATTCATACTTCGCAATATTTAGATAGAGTATTAACGCGTATCACGCTTTGGGGCTCACTCTATATTACGATTATATGTTTACTCCCGGAATTCTTTAATGGTATTAGCCCCGTGCAAATGTACTTCGGTGGTACTTCTATCCTAATTGCAGTTGTTGTAGTGATGGATCTGGTAACACAAATTCAGGCGTTATTAATGTCTCAGCAGTATGAGTCTTTAATGAAGAAAGCAAATATTAGTTCAGCATTGAATGGAACCCCACCAAACTTTTAGTAAAATTATCGGAGTAGAAAATGAAAGTAAGAGCGTCGGTTAAGAAAATATGCCGCAAATGTAAGATTGTAAAACGTAGTGGTGTTGTACGAGTTATCTGTGAAGATGGTCGTCATAAACAACGTCAAGGCTAATTATATTGAGTAATTTTAATTTATCAGGTAGAATAATCTGCTTGATATGATTTTAGGATAGGTTTTATATGGCACGTATAGCAGGTATCAACATACCAGTAGCAAAGCATGTGATTATTTCACTGCAATCAATTTATGGCGTTGGGCCAACAAGAGCAGCAGCAATCTGTGCAGCAGCAAATGTTGAACCAACGACAAAAGTAAAAGACTTAACAGATGAACAAGTTGATGCACTCCGTGCTCAAGTTGGTGAGTATGCTGTTGAAGGTGACTTACGTCGTGAAGTATCACTAAACATTAAGCGTCTAATGGATCTCGGTTGTAACCGTGGTATCCGTCACCGCCGTAGCTTGCCTGTAAGAGGACAACGCACAAAAACAAATGCGCGTACTCGTAAGGGTCCAAGAAGACTTGTTAAATAATTTGTTAGGGAAATTTTAAAAATGGCAAAACCTTCAGTAAAAACGCGTAAGCGCGTTAGAAGAAGTGTTGTAGATGGCATTGCGCATGTACATGCATCATTCAATAACACAATCGTGACTATCTCAGACCGTCAAGGTAATGTATTATCTTGGGCAACTGCGGGTGGTTCAGGCTTCCGTGGTTCAAGAAAATCTACTCCTTTCGCTGCTCAAGTAGCTGCTGAAAGAGCGGGTACAGTAGCTCAAGAATATGGTCTTAAAAATTTAGACGTTAATATCAGTGGTCCTGGCCCTGGTCGTGACTCTTCAGTTCGTGCATTAAGCGCGATCGGTTATAAGATCACTAGTATCTCTGATGTGACACCAATCCCACATAATGGATGTCGCCCGCCTAAAAAGCGCAGAGTGTAATTAAATTTTTAAGGAGTAGATAGTCATGGCACGTTATATTGGCCCAAAATGTAAGTTAGCAAGACGTGAAGGTGTAGACCTTCATTTGAAGTCTGGCGCACGTTCTTTCGAATCAAAATGTAAGCATGACAGAGCACCTGGTCAGCACGGCGCAAAACCTGGCCGTACTTCTGACTATGGTCTTCAGTTACGCGAAAAACAAAAATTAAAAAGAATTTATGGCGTTTTAGAAAAACAATTCCATCTTTACTATAAAGAAGCTGACCGTCGTAAAGGATCTACAGGTGAGAACCTTCTTAAGATTCTTGAAGGCCGTTTAGATAACGTAGTTTATCGTATGGGATTTGCTGCAACTCGTGCAGAAGCACGTCAGTTAGTAAGCCATAATTCAATTCAAGTAAATGGTGAGAAGGTAAATATTCCTTCATACCAATTAAAAGCGACTGATACAGTTTCAATTCGTGAGCGCTCTAAGAAGCAAGCTCGTATTGCATTTGCTATGGATTTAGCAGAAGCAAACGGCCTCGTTGATTGGGTTTCAGTTGATAAGACCAAAATGGAAGGCGAGTTTAAACGTGTTCCTGAACGTTCAGATTTACCAGCAGATATTAACGAGTCATTAGTAGTAGAGTTGTACTCAAAATAATAAGCATATTGGTTTTATTTCGTTCCTTCTTATTATTTAGATCAATCGGGTAAGTACATATGGCTTTAAATGAGTTGTTAACTCCACGTATTGTGGAGATCAAAACCGACGAAAACCACTTTTCTGAAATATCGTTAGAGCCTCTTGAGAGGGGCTTTGCGCATACTTTAGGGAATGCACTCCGTCGTATTCTGCTATCTTCGATGCCTGGTGCAGCGATTACAGAATGTGAAATTGATGGTGTTTCGAAAGAATATTCAGCAATTCCAGGGATGCATGAGGACGTTATCGATCTTCTGCAGAACTTAAAAGGAATCGCGATTATTCTTCATGATGCTCCAGAAGCGTACATCACCTTAGAAAAGAAAGGTAGTGGCGTGATTACTGCGGGAGATTTAGATCTTCCACATAATATCGAAATCATCAATCCTGAACATGTAATTGCAAACCTCACTTCAAGTGGATCTGTGAAGATGCGCCTTAAAGTGGAAAGTGGCAGAGGATATAGTACAGCTGCTAACCGTGAAAACGAAGCAGGGGATAGCTCTTCTATCGCACTTGGTTTATTTAAGTTAGACACGACTTTTAGTCCTGTTAACCGCGTTAGCTACCGTGTAGAAACTGCACGTGTTGAACAACGTACTGACTTAGATAAGCTAGTGATTGCGTTAGAGACTAACGGAACTTTAGATCCTGAGCAAGCTCTTCGCAATGCTGCGACAATTCTTCATGAGCAATTAAGCGTCTTTGTTGACCTTAAACCAATGCCTGAAGAAGAGCCTGTTGAGGAAGAACCAGAGTTTGAAATCGATCCTACGCTGTTAAGACCTGTTGATGATTTAGAGTTAACTGTTCGTTCTGCCAACTGTTTGAAAGCAGAAAGTGTGTATTACATTGGTGATCTGATTCAGAAGACAGAGACAGAGCTACTTAAAACACCTAATCTTGGTAAAAAATCATTAACAGAGATTAAAGATGTGTTGGCGCAATATGGACTCTCATTAGGTATGACGCTAGATAACTGGCCGCCGCCTAATTTAGATACAACTAAGCCACCAGCATAATTTAGTTATTTGAATAGGAATTATAAAAATGCGTCATCGTAAAGCAGGTCGTGCATTTAGTCGCACATCAGCACATAGAAAAGCAATGTTCAAAAATATGTCAGTATCTATTCTTGAGCATGAAATCATCAAGACAACTCTCCCAAAAGCGAAAGAGCTTCGTGGTGAAGTTGAACCTTTAGTTACACTTGCAAAAGTGGATACAGTCGCTAATCGCCGTAAAGCATTTGCAACTTTGAGATCACGTGAAATGGTTACTAAACTTTTCGAAGTTTACGGCCCACTTTTCAAAGAGCGTAATGGTGGTTATCTTCGTATTTTAAAATGTGGTTTCCGCCCAGGGGATAATGCTCCTATGGCATACATTGAGTTTGTTGAGCGTCCAGCAAAAACAAATGCAGCTGATGCCAGCTAAACCATAGATTATTTATTAGCCGGTTATTTTTATAGCCGGCTTTTTTATTTAGCGGTATTTAAGATGAAATTTTTCTTTTATCGAGACTCAACGAGTATCCCCAAAGCAAGTCGTATTGTAACAATCGGTGCTTTTGATGGTGTGCATTTAGGGCATCAAAAACTACTTCATAAAGTAAATGAACTACATAATCGGTATCCTGAAGCTATTCGCACGTTAATTACGTTTGAACCGCTTCCACACGAGTATTTTTTAGGAATGGATGCCCCGGGTAGAATAATGTCTCTGAAAGAGAAATTAATATTTCTTAAAAACTCAAAACTCGTTGATGAAGTCATTATATTGCCTTTCACGAGTGAGCTAAGAGAGCAAAGTCCTGAGAGTTTCATTGATGATTTCTTAGGTAAAAGTCTCAATACGAAAGCAATCGTTGTTGGCGGTGATTTCAGGTTCGGCGCAAAAGCGGCAGGATCTTTTGATAATCTCGCAGAGCTTTCGACAGAGGTCTCTTTTGAAGTCGTAAAAGAGGATTATTATTACATTGGGGGTGTGCGAGTTTCTTCAACATTAGTGAGAGAATCTCTCAACGCTTCAAACTTCAATCAAGCAGAGCTCTATTTAGGGCGTCCTTATACAATGATTAGTCGTGTTGTATATGGTAATCAGTTAGCGAGAACACTAGGGACCGCGACTATAAATCTGCCGATTAAGCGGTTAAAGCCACTCTTTACCGGGGTCTATAATGTTGAAACTATCAAGTGCTCAACGGGTGAAGTTTTAGTAGGTGTCGCTAATATTGGTTTTAGACCAACAGTCAATGGCGTAAGGCCAAATTTAGAAGTACACTTACATGATGTAAATTGCAATTTGTACGGAGAGGAATTTAGTGTTAAGTTTCTCTCTAAGATCAGAGATGAAAAACGATTTGAAAGCATCGAAGCACTTAAGGCACAGATATTAGCAGATGCCCTGGCTTCTAAAGATTATTTCAATCTTCAAAAGTAGGATATGAACGTGAGCAAAGTAAAAAATACCGCAGAAAAAAATGATCATGTATACCGTGATACCTTGAATTTACCAGAAACAGACTTCGCAATGCGTGGCAATCTCCCAACAAGAGAACCTGAGTTTATTCAATATTGGGACTCGATTGATCTCTACCATAAACAGCGTGAAATATTTAAGGGTAAGCCTAAGTTTATTCTTCATGATGGCCCTCCATATGCAAATGGATCGATTCATCTTGGGCATGCGGTGAATAAAATTTTAAAAGACATGATTGTGAAGTCGAGAAGCCAACTGGGATTTGACTCACCTTATGTTGCGGGTTGGGATTGCCATGGGCTTCCGATAGAGCTCGTTGTTGAGAAAAAGTTTGGTAAGGTTGGCGATAAGCTTACGCCGGCTGAATTCCGTATTAAATGCCGTGAATTTGCAGAATCGCAAATTAAAATTCAAGCAGATGGGTTTAAGCGTTTAGGGGTTCTCTCTTATGAAGAGAAACCATATCTAACAATGAATCAGGATACTGAAGCAGATATCGTTTTATCATTGAAAGAGATTGTTAAAAAAGGCCATCTTGAAAAAGGTGCTCGCCCAGTGAACTGGTGCCTAGACTGTGGATCATCTCTTGCAGAAGCGGAAGTTGAATATGCGGATAAAGTTTCACTTAGCATTGATGTGGCTTTCCCAGTAGTAGATACCGCGGATTTAGCGAAGAGAATTAATCATGCTGTGAGCGATGATGTATCTGTGGTTATCTGGACGACAACGCCGTGGACCTTACCCGGAAATGCTGCTGTTTCAGCCCATGCAGATTTTATGTATGCACTTGTTGAAAAAGAGGGTAAGCAAATCTTAATGGCGAAAGATCTCGTGGAAGATCTAGAAAAGTCATGGGGTGTTGGGCTTAAGGTTCTCGCGGAGTTTGAGGGTAAAGTCCTTGAAAATATTCTTGTGAAACACCCGATTGAAGAGCGCAATGTACCGGTTATTTTAGGTGAGCATGTGACGCTTGATGCCGGTACTGGATTCGTTCATACTGCACCTGCACATGGTGAAGAAGACTATGCGGTTGCACTTAAATATGGACTTGAGTTTGAAAATCCGGTGTTAGGGGATGGTACCTATATTGATTCAGTACCGCACTTTGGTGGGAAAAATATTCGGGGCATTGAGCCTGAAATGTTGCAGTTCTTAATCGATCGTGGCATTTTGATTCATAGTGGAAAAATCAATCATAGTTACGCGCATTGCTGGAGACATAAAACGCCGACAATTTATCGTGCGACGCCGCAGTGGTTTATCAGCATGGATAACAAAGGGCTTCGTCAAGAGGTGCTCAATGAGATTGATGAGGTACAGTTCATCCCATCTTGGGGACGCGAACGCCTTTACGGCATGATCGAAGGTCGTGGTGATTGGTGTATCTCGCGTCAACGCTATTGGGGTGTACCCATTCCTTTCTTCTTAAACAAAGAGACAGGAGAACTACATCCGGAAACAGATGCACTCATGCAAGAAGTTGCAGACCGTATTCGTAAAGATGGTTTAGAAGCATGGTTTAGTGCAGTAGTTGCAGATTATTTACCGGCATCTGAAGCAGATTTATATCAAAAGAACACAGATACACTTGATGTATGGTTTGACTCTGGAACAACGCATTTTAGCGTTTTATCACGACGTCCTGAGCTGAGCTATCCTGCGGATCTCTATCTCGAAGGATCGGATCAGCATCGCGGCTGGTTTAACTCCTCTATCATTACATCCGTAGCGATGAATGGTGTCGCGCCTTATAAGGCATTGTTGACGCATGGTTTTACCGTTGATGCGAATGGCCGCAAGATGTCAAAATCACTCGGTAATGGTATAGAGCCTATCGATGTCATTAATAAAATGGGTGCTGATGTCCTTCGCCTATGGGTTTCTTCAACAGATTATCGCGGTGAGATTCCTGTTTCAGATGAAATTTTAAAACGCACATCAGAAACATATCGCCGTATTCGTAACACAGTTCGTTTCTTACTTGCGAATACGAGTGAGTTTGATCTTGCAAAAAATGGCGTCTCCTTTGAAGAGATGTTGCCGCTCGATCGTTGGATTGTAGCGCGAGCGCTTGAAATTCAAGATGAGATTAAAGAAGCTTTCCTTGATTATTCCTTCCATAACGTTTATCAAAAACTTCAGTATTTCTGTTCGATTGATCTTGGTAGTTTCTACTTAGATATTATTAAAGATCGTCAGTACACGGCAGCAAAAGAATCTCTTGCACGAAGATCAGCGCAAACGGCACTTTATCATGTGTTAGAAGCATTAGTACGTTGGATGTCTCCTATTTTGACCTTTACGGCAGAAGAAGTGTGGCTTGCAATGCGCGCACGCGGGAATGAGCGATTAGAATCTGTCTATTTAACAGAATTCTATGATGGTTTAGTACCACTTGATGCTGATTGCCCATTTGATACAGCTTACTGGAATCGTTTGCTTGAAGTTCGAGGAGCTGCCGCTAAGCTCATTGAAGTTTTACGTACAGATGGAAAAGTAGGATCATCCCTTCAAACGAGCATTACTGTGTATGCAACCGATGCATTTTATCAAGAGATTGCGAAGCTAGAAGATGAATTACGATTTGTATTGTTATCATCTTACGCGCAAGTGAAACCATTCAATGAGTGCCCAGAATCGCTTGAAGTGCATGAATTAGGTGCAGATAAATTTGCAGTTTCAGTAGAAGTACTCGGCGATGATTACCAAAAATGTGTGAGATGCTGGCATCACCGTGAAGAGGTGGGTAAAAATAGCGAGCATGAAGATATTTGCGACCGCTGTGTTGAAAACTTAACAACAGATGGAGAAGTGCGTCACTATGCATAAAGTGGATCACTCACAAAGACCAGTCAACATGGTTTTCTGGTCTATTTTTGTCGTAATAGGTGTGTTATTAGATTTTGGCACAAAATATGCGGCAGAGCATCTATTGCTGTATGGGCAAAGTGTCCCTGTGTTTGAAGGATTCAATTGGACGCTTGCTTATAATCCGGGATCGGCTTTTAGTTTCTTAGCCGATCAAGGCGGCTGGCAGCGTTGGTTCTTTATAGGTATTACGATTGTCATTTCAATTGTTTTGTTTGTTTGGATTAAACGTACGACGCCGGTTGAAAAAATCTTAAGATTAGGTCTTGCGTGTGTGCTTGTCGGGGCTATCGGGAATTTTATTGATCGCGTTTTTTTAGGGCATGTGATCGATTTTATTCACGTCTATTTTGGCGAACGTCATTTCCCTATTTTTAATGTGGCTGATATCTTTGTGACAACAGGTGTAGGGTTTATAATTATTTCTTCGTTCATAGAAAAAAAACGAAAGTTTGCGCAAGAGAAGTCAGCTTAAGCAAGCAATATATAATGACACAATAGGGTAAAAACATGGCTGTTGATAAATCAATGCTAGAAACAATCTTAGATTATAATCGCGACTTTGTTGACTCAAAAGAGTATGACAATCTTTGTACGGATAAATACCCCAATAAAGAACTCGCGATTTTAACCTGTATGGATGCGCGTATTGTCGAGCTACTTCCTAAGGCGCTCGGAATACGAAATGGTGATGCTAAGATTATTAAAAATGCGGGTGCACTAGTCACTCATCCGTGGGGTGCTGTGATGCGAAGCCTTTTAGTTGCAGCACTTGAGTTTAATGTGAAAGAGATCATGGTCATTGGGCATACAGATTGTGGTATGCGCGGCTTTGACCCTGAGCATCTGTTGGATAAAGCCCGAAAATTTGGGATCACTGATGGGACAATATCAACACTTCGCAATGCCGGCATCGATCTTGATGGCTGGCTACGTGGTTTCGATAATGTTGCCGACAGCGTGCGTTTTACCGTAGATAAGATTCGAAATCACCCACTTATGCCTGGGCGCGTAGTTGTCCATGGACTTGTAATTCATCCTACAACAGGAAAACTGCATACCGTTGTCAATGGATATGTTGAAAATATCAATTTGCTGGAAGCGCCTGTTGTAACACTAGTAGAAGAGAGCAATGACTAAGAAAATATTTTTAGCCAATCCAAGAGGTTTTTGCGCAGGTGTCGATAGAGCAATCTCTATTGTTGAACGTGCGCTTGATCTCTTTGGTGCCCCAATTTATGTGCGGCATGAAGTAGTTCACAATAAATTTGTAGTCGATACGCTTAAAGAACGTGGTGCTGTCTTTGTGGAAGAGCTAGATGAAGTGCCGAATGGGAAAATTGTCATTTTTTCAGCGCATGGCGTTTCTAAAGCGGTACAAGATAATGCCAAAGAGCGTGGACTGGAAGTATTTGATGCGACGTGTCCGCTTGTGACGAAAGTACATTTAGAAGTAACTCGTTTTGCTAAAGATGCGATGGATACCATTTTAATTGGTCATGAAGGGCATCCTGAAGTGATCGGCACAATGGGGCAGTTTGATACACAGTATGGTGGTGAAATCCATCTCATTGAAGATTTAGAGGATGCGGATACTTTAGTAGTCAAGGATCCTGCAAAGATCGCTTACGTGACCCAAACAACTTTGTCGTTAGATGATACTTCGCAAATTATTGATCGATTACGTGAGCGCTTCCCAGAGATTCAAGGACCTAAGAAAAGCGATATCTGCTATGCGACACAAAATAGACAAGATGCAGTAAAGACTTTAGCTGAGCAGTGTAGCTTGATTTTAGTGGTAGGTTCTAAGAATAGCTCTAATTCAAATCGTTTAAGAGAGCTCGCTGAAAAAGAAGGTGCTGTAAGTTATCTCATAGATAGAGCTACGGATATTGATCTCTCTTGGTTAGATGGGCATGAAAATTTAGGCGTTACAGCTGGTGCTTCCGCACCTGATGTTTTGGTAAGAGAAGTGATCGCATTACTTCAAGCGCAAGGTTATACGCTTGAGGGGAATATGCCGGGGATTGAAGAGGATGTCGTATTTCCGCTCCCTAAATTATTAAGACCGTCTGAAGAAGCGTAATACTGATGTAAATGGATCAAATATATACGTAAAAAATAGTATAAAAAAGCCGAAGATATTGTATCTTCGGCTTTTTTATGGCGAAACATTTCTCTTTATTAAAGCTATGTCCCTCTCACTTATAAGAAAAGCTTAAATGCCGGATTATCATTTTCATCTTCAAATTGATATCCGAGCTCGTCAAGGAAAGATTGAAATGAGCCATCTTCCATATTCTCACGTGGAACCTGCATTGCAATGAGCACTCGGCCATAGTCTGAACCATGATTTCGATAGTGAAAGAGGCTAATATTCCATCTGCCGGCAAGCATTGAGAGAAACTCTAAGAGCGCGCCGGGTCTCTCTGGGAACTCAAATCTAAATAAGCGCTCATTTTCAACATGGGCTTTACCACCGACCATATGGCGAATATGCAGTTTCGCCATCTCATCGTCACTAAGATCCACAACCTCTAGATTATTAGCTTGAAGGCGCTCGAGGATCTTTATCTTTTCATTATCGCCGGCAGAAAGTTGTAGGCCTACGAATATTACGGCTTCTTCGGCGTTAGAGTAACGGTAGTTAAATTCAGTAATACTTCTTTTACCAATAATATTGATGAAGTTTTGGAAACTACCCGGTGACTCAGGAATCTTCACTGCAATGAGGGCCTCATTTTTTTCACCTAATTCTGCGCGTTCAGCGACATGACGTAGGCGATCGAAGTTAATGTTGGCGCCGCTCAAAATTCCGGCGACATTTTTAAATCCAGCGTTAGGATGCAATTGCAGATATTTTTTAATACCGGCAACACTGAGCGCGCCAGAAGGTTCGCTTAATGCACGGGTATTATTGAAAATATCTTTCATAGCCGCACATAATTCATCGGTGGAGACTGTAATAATCTCATCCACATGTGCTTGGCAAATTTTAAATGTCTCTTCGCCCACTAATTTTACCGCAGTACCATCTGCAAAAGATCCGACTTGATTCAGGGTAATGCGTTTACCCGCCTCTAAAGAGACCTTCATGGAAGCAGATTCTTCAGGCTCAACACCAATGATTTTGCAGTTGGGCGCAATAAACTTCACATAAGCCGCAACCCCGGCGATAAGACCACCGCCGCCTACAGGAATAAAGATAGCATCAAGATCAGGCTTTTGATCTAAAAGCTCTTTTCCAATCGTCCCTTGACCGGCAATGACAGCGATGTCATCAAAAGGATGGATGAATGTTTTGCCCTCTTCTTCAGATAAATATTTCGCATGCGTATACGCTTCATCAAAGTTATTACCATGAAGAATGACATTTGCCCCCATCTCCTTACAGGCATTGACTTTTAAATCAGGGGCGGAGATCGGCATGACAATCGTCGTATTTAATTTGAGGTGTAATCCGCTTAACGCAACGCCCTGCGCATGATTGCCCGCGGAGGCGCAGATAACGCCTTTGGCTTTTTCAAGCTCTGATAATTGGAAAATTCGGTTAAAAGCACCCCTAATTTTAAAAGAGAAGATCGGCTGAAGATCTTCACGCTTGAGCCAAATATTACATTTTAATTGGCGGCTTAAGAGATAGAGATGGTCGAGCTGCGTGTTCTTTGCAACATCATAGACGCGGGCAGATAGAATATCCCGGATTAACGAATTCATGGAGTTTAACCTTTTTATTATATATTTTGAGACAGAGAGATAGCTATTTAAAAATAACTCAAGATATCAGAATGCCTGAGACAATAGGAGTTATCAAGCAATACTTCGCGCTATTTTTCACCCAGTATTTTATTGATAAATATTTGAGATTCTTTAAATTGGGCGATGCACTGTTTAGCATCGTAGGCTTCGTTACTATCTTGGTCCAAAGTGAGTAGCGCGGGCAGTTTTAGCTGATTAGGATTCAGTAACGCTTTACATGTTGAAATCATTGCTTGGGAAGCTATGATCCCACTAATTGCCCTCTGTTCTTGAGCGTATTGATCTAAGATGGCTCCGACCCTATCCTGATTAATCGGTTGAAAATGAATTTTAGCATGGAGTTCAATCTCGACAGAAGTATAGAGTTTAGTAAGCGCGAGAAATAATATGTCGCGGGTACTTTGTGCTTCAATGAGGATAACGCGCGTAAAAAAAGGGCGAATGACATAGGGAATAAAGCCCCAATACTGAAATGGGGTTGTACGGATTTTAGTAGCTGATACAGGGAAAGCATTGCGAGGAGGATCGACGAGCTGTACAGAAATATTGAAGTGCTCTTCGTAAAATTGCTGATCTTGGGGCTCGCTACTAAATATGAGTGTGGGTTGAATGTTTTTTTCAGACAATGTTGCTTGTAATCGGTTGCTCCAAGCTTGCCAGCCATTAGGATAACCGGGAATACCATCTTCATTAAATTCATGAATAATAATTCCAGGAATATCGCTTAAAATTGCTTTTGCCCAGTTCACGCGATCATCACTTGTCGGTTCCTTCGTGAAAGCACTCTCGCGGAAAAGTGCCCGATCCCGATCAGTCTCACTACAGACAAAAACATGAAGGCGGTCAACCTGCATTTTTGCAGAGAGTATCATATTGATATGCCCCTGATGAAGCGGGTAGAATTTACCGACGATAAGACCAATTGTTTGCATAAATATCTTCTTAAAAATAGAATTGTGGGTAGGTATCATCAAACCGTTATTTATAATAACGGTCGTGGTATAATTTATGACTCATTATTTTATCAAAATTAAATAACTCATTAACCTTAATAGAAAACGCAATCATGATTAATTCAATACTTACCGGTAGTTTTTTATGGGGTGGAAGCTTAATTGCGCTAATCCTCTATGTTATCTTTATCTTGACCATTTGTGTGAAAATTATTTATAACACGACAAGTGTCAGTAAGACATTGGGCTATTTAGTGCTGATTGTCTTTTTACCACTTTTTGGTGTTGTTCTGTATCTCTCATTAGGTGTCAATTATCGTAACAAGGCAATGTATGATAAAAAGCTGGAATATAATGGGGATTTAAAAGAGGAGATCTATGAATATACTAAACACATTGAGCAGAATCCGCATGCGATTGATAATCCTGTCATTGAGCAGTTCAAGCGTCTAGCTCACTCTGTATCGACAGAGGACGTGCATTGGATGAGTTTGAATAATGACGTGATGCTTTTAAAAAATGGTGAGAATAAATACCCCGAAGTATTGAAGGAGATTGCCGCTGCAAAAGAGACGATCCATATTGAGTATTACATTGTACGTAATGATGTGATTGGCAATAAACTGAAAGATCTTCTTATTCAAAAAGCGAAAGAAGGCGTTAAGGTTCGCTTTATTTACGATGATTTTGGGAGTAAAAAGATTCGAAAAGAGTATGCAGAAGAGATGCGTGCCGCGGGTATTGAAGTATTTGCGTTTAGAAAGCTATTATTTATATTTTGGGCGAATCGGGTCAACTACCGAAATCATCGTAAAATCATCGTGATTGATGGGCGCGTAGGATTTATTGGCGGTATTAATTTTGGGGATGACTATATCAATGTTCCCGGGAGCGGAAAGCCTATTTTAAGAGATATGCATGTGCGTCTTGAAGGATATAGTTGTTATGCATTACAGCACATATTTCTGTCCGATTGGAATTTTTGCGCAAATCAAAAGATAGAGCCAAATAGTGAGCTATTTCCGTTAGATCTGCGTGATGATCCCGGGACTAAAGCCGTTCAAATCGTTGCCAGTGGCCCTGATTCAGAAGAGCCATTTATTATGAACTCGATTATTCAAGCGATTGCACTGGCTGAAAAAGAGATTTTAATTACTACCCCTTACTTTGTACCGACAGAGCAGATTTTAACAATGCTGAAGATTGCAGCGAGAAGTCAGGTAAAGGTAAAGTTATTAGTACCAGAAAGAACCAACTCACTTTTGGTCCGCATGGCGAGCCGCGCACTCTATCTAGATTTGCTGAAAGCAGGGGTTGAGATCTATCATTATCAAAAAGGTTTGATACACGCTAAAACGAGCGTTTATGACCGAGGGCTTTCGATGATCGGGACAGCAAATATGGATATTCGTAGTTTTGATCTTAACTTTGAGGCTAATGCGATTGTATATGACCGCGAGTTTGCCGAGTTAATGACCGCGCAATATTATGAAGACTTAGAAAGTGCGATCCAAATTACGCTCGAAGAGTGGGAAAAGCGACCGAAATATAAGATATTTGCAGACAAATTTGTATATCTCATCTCATCGTTACTCTAGTTTATAGACCTTACTAGTAAGCAGGTATGTCGCCGTTTTAGATCTCTCAAGAGAAACGAGTACGCGAGAATGAAACACCGTAAAAAGGCATCAAGAGACAATCTTGATGCCTTTTCGTACGGGGGGATTTTACTTTTAATAGGTTATGAAAAGTAGAGCTGCCTTTAACTGAGTTCTAAGCGCTGTTTGAGGTATTGTATTTGTTGAGGATCAAAGTGAGTCAAATTATTACGCAGTAAAAAATGGAGCGTAACAATACCGCTATTCGGTTTAAATATATCGCCATCCAAAAGGGCGCTTTCAATCTCATTGGGGCTCAGACAATAGAAATCTTCGACTTCCCCATCATTAATAGTGGGGCTAAAGCTCTCGGGCAAGGGGAGATCAAATATGAAGATACATTCATTACGCACCGTTTTATTATATTCAGCAAGATAGTTAAATGGGCCTGAATAGTGGAGCGCAGATGTCAGATTTTCCGGAATATTCGCCTCTTCCATCGCTTCTCTTACGGCAGTTTCATGGGGTATTTCGCCATAGCTTAAACCACCGGCGGCAATATTATCGAGTTTATGGGGTTCAATTAGCTTGAGTTTTGAACGTTTAGCGATCCACATTTTATGAATCGGTTCTTGTTTCTTTGGCGCAATATAGCCATTGATATGAATGCCGTAGACCCGAAACCCTAAAAAGGGTGCAACGCCTCTTTCAATCGTGAAAAGCGCATCTTGGAGATCTCTATTAGGGTAATAGATACCATACGCTTCATTACGCCAATTTCGAATAATTTTAGCTTCAAAAAGCGCACGTGAAAATATAGCGACAGCCTTATTGCGTTCGGAAAAACTCAGTGCTAAAAACACTTTCGTGAATTCAATATGCGTGTTCTGTACTGAAAACAGGTTCGGAAATTTTTGTAATATTTCTAGATGATCTTGATGAACCCAACCTATTGTAATGCCATTGAAGTGAAGAGGTAAATAGGCGTTATAGTTGGGTTCAGGAAGGTATTTAAAGAGGTTTGATATCATGGAAATCGCAAGGTGCTCGGAGGATATTAACGTGAATAAAGTGTTTGTGAAATATCTGCGGCGAGACTTGATGCAATTTTGTTAAGTGCTCGGTTATAGGCCGCAACACCCGCTTCTGCATTGTAAGCATTCCCTTTTTCAGTCACATTGTAAGAAAAAGTTTTAATGATTTGGTTATTGGCATTATTAATGAGGTGTGCTTGAAGTCTCAGTACAATGTGATTCTCTTTGCCCTCTGTAAATATCTGATTCATCTCTTGTATGGTGATATCAAGACGATTAACAGCTGGCACGCTATTAGGTGCCATAATTACATATTGAAATAAGCCTCTACGCTCAAGATCTTGGGTGATAGCGCCTTGGATAAGTTGTGATGGTGGTGTGACCCAATCACTTTGTGTGTAGACTTCGATCTCATTTGGCGAACGGCTATACGTCATGTCTGTTGAAAGTCTGCCTAAGGATTTTACTTGAGAAATCATAAGGGACGGTAGGGCTTTGTTTCCTGTTACGATATTTTCGGTCTCAGTTGTCAACAAGTAGCTTTTTTTCTGCGGCAGTGATGAGCAGCCTGCGACGAGAAGAGGAATCGCGAGCAGCAGGATTAATGTTTTAAAGTGTTTCATATTCATATCTCAAAACTCCTAAATTGAAGTGTTGTAAGGTTGTGGCGTAAGTCGAGTGATACTTCGGCGAGCAGATGCAGTCTCTACTATTCGCCAGGACCTGCTTTTTGTTTGGGTTTTCCCATAATAATGGAATTGGGCTTTGCTTCTAATTCTTGCATAAATAGCGAGAAATTATAGAGTGCATTTTCGAGCGTCGGGAAGATATTTTGAACACTCCCATTTGTCTCTTGGCCTAAGCTGCCCCAGGTTCCTAGTGTTGATTGTGCAGTATCAAGCGTCGAATTGACTTTGCCAGCCATCTGTTCAAGTTGCTTTGTCGTGCCTTGAAGATGTTGAGCGAAGTTATTAATGGATGCCGCCGCCTCTTTAATTTCAGGCTCGATAGAATCGAGCGTTATGGTTGCTTTATCTGTTAAGGCTTCAATTTTTTTGCCTAAATCAGCCAGATCACTTGTGAAGGCATTCGTATTACTCAAGATACTCGCGAAATTATCGATATTTTCGGTGGTGAGAATTGTGCTCATTTTTTTGGATAATTCCGTTAAGGAGTGGGTGACACTATCAAGCGCTTCATCCAAACGGCGAGATAATGAGGGACCATTAGGAATCGTTGGAATATGATCTGCTTTAGTCGGAAGCAGTGCCGGAGAATCTGGTGTACCGCCTGTTAAGCTGACGTTGACAATTCCAGTGATCCCACGGCTCATTAGAACGGCCTTAGTATCATCTTTGATGGGGGTGCCGACATCGATATTTAAAATAATGGATACATAGCGAGGATCTTCATGGTTTAAAACAATATCCGCAACCTTCCCGACATTCACACCACGATAATCAATCGGGGAATTAACAGAGAGACCCGCAACGGATTCATTCGTCACAACCTTGTATTCGATCGTATTCACCTTTTCAAAACCATTTGTCAGCCAAATGATGAGTGCGATTAAGCACGCTAAGAAACCTAGGACGAAAAGTCCGACAATAGTATAATTAAATTTGTGTTCCATATGCCTCTCCCACTGCGCGTCCACGAGGACCTTGGAAGTAATGTTGAATTAAAGGGTTATCGTTTTTAACAAGTTCTGCAATTGGCTCATAGGCAATGAGTGTTTTATTGCCTAAGAATGCAACTTTATCTGAAATTTCCCAGATAGAGTCAAGATCATGTGTCACCATTACAATTGTGAGATTCAAAGATTCTTTGAGTTGTTTCATCAGTGCGTCAAATTCACTGGCAGAAACTGGATCAAGACCCGCTGTTGGCTCATCTAAAAAGAGGAGTTCAGGATCGAGCGCAAGCGCTCTTGCTAAACTTGCGCGTTTGATCATCCCGCCTGAGAGATCTTTCGGAAGTAGATTTGCAGCTTGTGGTTTGAGCCCTGAGAGCGTGAGTTTAAGCATGGCGACTTCTTCCATATCTTTACGACTCAATTTCGTATGCTCTTGGAGGGGAACGATAATGTTCTCTAGTACTGTGAGGGAGCTAAAAAGAGCCCCTCCTTGAAACAG
Organism: uncultured Ignatzschineria sp.; assembly: GCA_947632245.1. GTDB lineage: Bacteria > Pseudomonadota > Gammaproteobacteria > Cardiobacteriales > Wohlfahrtiimonadaceae > Ignatzschineria. The sequence goes on from CANRON010000165.1 coordinate 34,051, forward strand.
CATGCCAAATGTTTGGCGAAGCTTTTGCTCCTCTTTATGAGATGCACCCCAAACAGGTTGGTTAAAGAGATATACCTGACCTTTTGTGGGTTTCTGTAACATAATGATTGTGCGAAGCAGTGTTGTTTTTCCGGAACCAGATCCACCCACGAGTGCAACGAGTTCTCCCCGATTGACTGTCATGTTAAGGTCTTCATGAACAACGTGTGTCCCAAAGCTATTGTAAACATGTTCAATCCGAATAATATCATCATTGTTTACCGCTTGAGTGGGGGGAAGTTGTATTTTTTGATCTGTCATTACTTCCTCCTATAGACCGACATTACGCATTAAGATCGAGAATAGCGCAACGATAATAATAACTAAGAAAATAGATTGAACAACTGCTTTCGTTGTCTGTTGACCAACACTATCAGCGCCGCCTTGTACTTGGAAGCCTTGATAGCAACCAACGAGTGTGATTACAATCGCAAATACAGGTGCTTGCACGAGACCTACGACTAATGATCGCCATGTCACCGCATCAGGGATGGCTGTAATGAATTCTCCAAAGGAGATATCCAGATAGACACTAGCAAGCACCATGCTGCCAAAGACAGACATGATATCGGCAAATAGGGTTAATAGGGGTAAGGATATTGCGAGCGCATACATTTTAGGAAGTACTAACTGATCGTATTTATTAATCCCAATTGTTTCTAATGCATCGACTTCTTCGTTCACGACCATAGTGCCTATTTGAGCGGCATAGGCAGCGCCGGTTCGCCCCGCGATAATAATCGCCGTTAAAAGTGGTCCCAATACTCGTAAAGTCGCAACTGCTGAGAAGTCGACAATGTAGATACTTGCCCCAAACATCTTGAGAAGATTACCTGCTTGATAAGCGATAACTGCACCGATTAAGAAGTTCAGTAGACCGATAATAGGCAGCGCCATGACGCCGGCGGATTGGATATTCGACCAAAAAGCAGACCAGCGAACTTTCCACGGCGTGAAGGCTCTACGGGTGGCTAAAACAGAAATTTCACCAATAAACTCAATGAATTTTTGAACAGCGTTACATTGCTGAATGGTTCTTTTACCAACTTTAGTCACAAATAGTGATCGAACGGGTGGGGCACTTTTTTGTACGCCATTATCGTCAATACGTGATTTTATAAAGAGATAGAGATCTAGTTGTTTTTGTACAAAGCCTTGGTAATTAATCTTGCATGATTTAGGAATGGCTTCCAAGGCAATATAGAGCTCTTGGCAGCCCATAGTATCAAGCTTTGTCAGTTTTGATCCATCGACTGTGATTTCACTTTGTGAGATCGTTTGGGATTTAAACTGCAAGGAAGCGGCTTGAATCTGGCTGAGGTGATTAAGCGTCCAATCACCATCAACGATAATAGTATTGTTATCAAGCGTTATCATATTGTTCTTCGCTCATAAGTGTTATGTATCCTCAAATTTCAAGTACATATGGTTTTGATGATATCTTATTCGTTAGCGGGGATTCACTTTTCGCCAGTTGGCAGGATCTTGTTGATTCCCCGGGGTTTTCCAAATTCCTATTTTTGCAGCTTGGGCATCAGACTGCGCTTTTATATATATAGGGTCTTTGTTGTATTGACGGTAGACAACAGCTTGTCCTGACTTGACCATCTCTAAACCTATATCTATTTTATTAAAAAATAATTGAGAAACATAACGATTATATTGATCTTTATCTTTAATTTTGACATCAATAGTATCATTTTTTCCGCGAGGTAACAGTTTTGTTAAGGCCTCTTTTGAATCTTGTCCCCAGTGAGCTTGTTTTGTTTCGGGTGCATCTATTCCCCAAATCCGAATCGAGGCTTTGACGACATGAGTGGTATTACCATCTGCTTTGCCTGCTGCTACAGGGCATAGTGCAGTGATTGAGTCACCATCACTAATTTTAGCAATAGTACATTGGTAAATATCTTCTTTTATTAAGGCGGTTTGAGTATGTCTGTCCGTATCAAGATATTGAGATGAATCATAAATAGAGGAGATGCCGAGTATTATTAGGAATATAAGGCCGATAATAAATGGACTCTTTTTGCCGTTTAAGCGTTGTTTAAATGCATTTCGCAGATAGTTTTTGATAGCGTGTTTCGAAGGGTTTGACATTTTATTGTATTGACTTAAAAGGAACAAAATAGCGTGTTCATTTTATTTAAAAGAGGGGAATCACGTAGATTTGGCACAGCTGTAGTGTTATGAGTGCAAATATACCGGCAATGACATCATCGAACATAATACCAAATCCGCCGGCGACTTTAGTATCCACGACTTTGATGGGCCAAGGTTTTAAAACATCAAAAAAGCGGAAGAAAATAAAGCCTAAAATCGCAGTTGACCATGATACGGGTGAAAATAACATGGTAATCCATAATCCAACAAACTCATCCCAAACAATCCCGCCATGGTCATGGACACCTAGCTCATCGCTTGCTTTTTGGCAGATCACAATGCCGATAAGCCCTGCAATTACAATGAGGCTAATATAGCCCCATAACGGTAAGAAACTTGCAAAAAGAGCCCATAAAGGAAGTGCCATTAAGGTGCCCATGGTGCCAGGGGCTATTGGGGACATGCCTGAGCCAAATCCAGAAGCGAGAAACTGCCATGGCGTTTTAATCGTAATTTTGGGTTTCATTTAAAGCCTCATGCTGGAAGGGAATATCTAAGTACTATTTTATCTTATGACTCTGTTTGTCAATTAATGACAAGGTAACCATAAGATTATCGTCAATTATCGAAAGTAATGCTTTCTGATAAAGCTAAGCTCATTGATAGATTCGCGGATATCATCTAGCGCCAGATGTGTATTTTGTTTTTCATAGCTCATCGGGTTTTCGTACCAACGTTTCACGACTTCTTTAAAAGAGCTCACATCGATATTGCGATAATGGCAAAATTGATCGAGTTCGGGCATATATTTTTTAAGGAAACGGCGATCAGTACCGATGCTATTGCCACAAAGCGGCGATTGACCGGCCGGAATCCATTGGCTTGCAAACTCAATAGTCGCATTCATTGCATCAATGACAGAAGTATCACTTTTCTGAATGCGGGCAACTAAACCAGAGTTACCATGTGTTGTTTGGCACCACTCATCCATAAGCGCTAATACTTCTTCCGGCTGAAATATAGCGAGATTTGGACCTTCCGCTAATACGTTTAGATCTTTATCAGTCACGATAGAGGCGATCTCAATAATATGATGTGTATCTTCATCAAGCCCCGTCATTTCAAGATCAATCCAAAGGAGATTACTGTCTAATTGCATTATTTGGCCTATATATAATTTATCTGTGTGTCCGAACATTTTCTCATAAAGCGAAGAAAGATTATACCGCAATCATAGTCTGCGTTAAAAGGACGCGGTGAGGGACACTCTATTGCGAGAAATTACGAGTGAAATAAGTATTAAGCGTTTGCAGGCGATACGATAGATTTAAAATAGATAGGAGGATGACACTCAGATATAATGTTGCTACGTTTCAGTAAGATAGCAAAAGGTGTTTGAAAAGGTTGCATTTAATTTAGATTCATACAATGAGATAAAGGGAAAGTTTAATGGAAGGCGAAATGCACAAAAAACCAAGCTTAGTGATGAACTCAGAGAGAAGATATTATGCTCTAAAAGATGCGGAGAACAGAGAGTATCAATTTACTATCGGATCGCTATTTTCAGAGGCTTGGTGTTTTACCCGAGGTTTTAAGTTAAATTTTTTCC
>CANRON010000166.1 GCA_947632245.1 uncultured Ignatzschineria sp.
AATAAAGGATTTACGTTAATTGAGCTGATGGTGACGATTGCAGTGTTGGCGATTGTTGCCATGATGGCTGCGCCTTCATTTGGAAATTTGATAGCGCGTAAACAGCTAGATATGACTACAAAAGAATTTGCATTATTGTTTGGTGAAGTTCGAGGGCAGGCAATTGTTTTAAGAAAACCGATTACACTCAAATTAGAGTGTCCGGATGATGGAAGCGGGAAACAGAATTGTCCGTCAAATACATCTTCCTTGTTTTATTGGGTACCCCCAAATGAAAATATAGAACTAACAAGTGATCCAATTGATGTTGTGTTTTCAGGGTTAGGCACGGCGAAACAGCGTGAAAAACTTATAGATAACCCAGTCTGTAATCCTGATCTTCCAGTGTCGCCTACGCCATGTGATACAGATCCAGATGGTAATCCACGAAAAATTCCTCAAGTTGTACCTTTAGAATTTAGTTTATGTAATAAAAAAATAGGTGAGAGTCGAACTATTCATGTGGCAAAAGTTGGAACAGTCGATGCAATCACTACGGGAACTTGCTCATGATGAATAAGCCTGCACAAAAGGGGGTTGGATTAATGGAAGTCTTAGTTGCTCTATTTATCCTTGCTATCGGTGTATTAGGATTTGCTGCCCTGCAATTACGAGCAATGGATGCTGCCCAAGAAGCAACTGAAAATACGGTCGCAATGAATCTTGCACGTGATTTAGCTGAGCGTATACGCGTAAATCGTACAGCTTTATCTGAATACAAAACAGCAATTAACGATAAATCTACTAATGATTCTTGTGTGGGTACAAATAATATTGCTTCGCCAAAATCCTTAGCACTCCCAAAGTGTAATTCTTCAAATATGGCGCAGTATGATGCAATGGAAATATTAGAAAAAACGTCTCAAAGTGGTCAATCCATTATTGTAGCTGACTGCGTTAAAAGTAATTTAAATTGTATTTATGTTGCTTGGGGGAAAACTGAAATTAAAAGTGATGATTTGAGTAATTGTATTGATACAAGTACAGGAGCATATGTAGTTGATTCAAAATGTTTAGTTATGGAGGCATTTTAATGAGCGTTTATACTAGACAGCGCGGTTTTACTTTAATTGAACTGATGATTGCTCTTGTTTTGGGCTTGTTGGTAAGTGCCATTGCTGTTCAATTATTTTTAACAAGTCAGCGTAGTGTGACTGTGCAGCAAGCCATGATGAATTTGCAAAATTCATCACTTTTTGGTTTAGGCTCAGTCGTTGACTCAATTCGATTGGCAAATTTAAATTCTTCACAGCCGTATATAAATGATAAGGTTTTATATGGCGGGATCGTTTTAACTGCTAATAATATTTCAAATAACATAGATGCAGATGGGAACTTAGATTTTACAGTCAATGAAAACTTATTAACGCGTGGTGCGATTGGGGAATCAAATTTAAAAGACCAGCATAGTGATCAATTGGTCATTCAATATAAGGTCAATACTCCAAATCAGTTTGACTGCGAGGGTACTGGACTTACTGTAACTGATTATGTTGTTGAACGTTATTTTTTAAGAAAAGATACAAGCCGAAATGATCCAAATGAACCGCTAGCATTTGCCTGTAAAGCTACTCGTTATACAGAAGAGTCAGCAAAAACGAACACAACTTTAAATGGTTTAACTGGAAATGGAGAAATTATTATTCCAAGAGTTGATCATTTTAGTGTGCGTTTAGGTGTGGCATATGATGGTGCAAATGATAGCTGTTCAAGTATTACAAGTACTGTAAAAGATGCTGATGATAAAGATGTAACTTCTGGAATTGAATCGGACTCTAAATTGGACTGTTTTAGTTATATGAATATTGAGGACTATCGAGAACTTACAGGTGAAAAACCACAAATTGTCTCGGTGCAAATTGGATTGTTGGTTCGTTCTACGGATAGTGTGAATAATAATAAATTTTTTGATAAAGAAGATACATTTAATGTTTTAAATGTGGATTCTAAATTGTCCGATGATGACCTAAATGCTTTGTATTTTAGGACAGTCGTTACTCAAACCATCGCTCTTAGAAATGGTTTTGGGATTGAGTGAGGATAAAATATGAAAGCTAATAATCTCAAAATGTCACAACAAGGTTCGGTATTAATCGTTGTTTTAGTCATGCTTGTATTAATTACATTAATTGGAACTTGGGCTATACGGGGCAGTATTACTTCCTTGAAAATTTCTACGAATGCACAAGCACAAGCATTGCTTAAGCAGACTAGTGATGCAGTGTTTGTGACCTTAGAAAATAAAACTGATGATGATTTGTCTTTTGCAAATATGCGAATTGGGGACGGTATGTTGAATTACACATTAAGACCTGAAAACAAAGGTAAAGAACTTGTCTTTTGTATACGAGGGGAAACCACAGATAATTTTGAAGGCAGCCGTTTAGCAAGTGTTGTTTATTGGGAAGGCTCTTCAATTAAGAATAGTGATATGGGTACAAATGGATTTTGTAAGTTGGATCGCTTGACTGATTTTATTAGTGGTCGAAATGCAGTTTTAACTCAAGTTACAGTGCGCGCAGCTGAAAATAGTCGAGATTGGGAGCACATGATGGAAGGCGATGACAAGGAAAGCTCGAAAAGTACCGGTATCCAGAAAGTTGTAATTACAGCAACATCAATTCTTCCAAATCTGAGCGAGAGTTCAAAGACAGAAATTAATACATGCCTGAAAAGCTTCACAAGTTTTGTGGATGATGTAATTGATAATGAGACAGTAACAGACTGTTTATCTTCTAAAAATATTCCATATAGTACGCAGGAAATGGAATATACCATGAAGCCTGTTCGTGCATCGTAATGGGAGAATAAATCATGAAAAAGTATGAAATGAAAAAATCTGACCTAGATGCACTCGAGCAAAAAGTGCAATTTAAAAAAGGGCTAAATCAATTTAAGGTTGGTACAATTGCTGCTGCAATTACATCTTTAGTTTGTGTCAGTATCCCTGCTTTTGCAGCTGATTTAGAAATTTATGTTCCTGGGAATAGTTCGCAAGGAGCAACTACAATTATGTTTTTGCTTGATATTTCGGGTTCTATGGATACACGTTCCATAGAGCAGGACTATGGAAGTATATGTAGTAGAGATTATTGGGGGAGGATTATCTTTGAAGGGGATGCTACAAATGGTCAATATTGTGTTGCTTCTGGTAATAAAATAACGGAGCAGATAAAAAAAGATTGTGATAAATCTGGAAGTTCATATAAATGTTTTGATCGTATTTCACGATTAAGACAGGGAATGTTAGCTGTTTTAGAAGGGGATACTACTAAAGGGGTAAAACGATTAGATGATGATTTAGTTATTGGATTATCTACTTTAGGTGCATATACAACGACTTACCATGAGGCTGGGGCAGTTAAGGTTCCAGCTCGAGCATTGAACGAAACTGTATCAGGTACTTCAAAAACACAACGTGAAATTCTAATAGAGGAAGTTGAAAAACTTCGTGGTCAAACCAATACACCAACAACTCGTTCTTATGCTGAAGTAGTTGCATATTTGATGGGTAAAACAACACAAATAACTGGTGGTGAGTGGTATTTTGGAGGGGTTTATGGTGGGCAAAAAATTTATTCAGAATGTTTGAGTATGTCTGGAACAGGTACTTGTTTAACTTGGGGGCAGGTATATTATGGGTCAGTACCTAGTGGATTTACTCGAGGCGCTAGCAAGACTGTTGGTGGGTATCCTGGTAATGTTTATACTGCAAATAATGCTTATAGTGGTTTTGGCTATTCTAGTGACCTTACAAAAAATACTGGTAAAACAGCTTATGCAGCACCCACTACAATCTCCAGACAAATTAGCTATACCGATGATCAGAAAAAATGTAGTGGACAAGGGGTATATGTACTGACAGACGGTGTACCAAACTATGGTAATGGTGCTTCAGGCTTAATACGTAAAGCATTAGGAAATAAAGGTGCAGGTTTTGAATGTACTGATAGTGGGGCTGGTTGGAATTGTACTTTAAATCTAGCATCAGCTCTTCTTGACTCTACTAAGAACCCCGCAAATATAAGTTTTAAAACAGCTGTAGTTGGCTTTGGGAGTGACTTTAATACAATTCCTTCATCAATTCAAACTGAGGCAGGTGTTGATGCGTTGACTGGTATAAGTGATGATATTAAGCAAGCAGCAAAATGGGGTATTCGTGGTCGAGGAGGGTGGTATTCTGGTTCGAATGCCAAAGATGTAGCGGAGAGTATTGCAGATTTTGTTGATAAAGCTGGTGGGGAAATTCCAAGTATTAGTACTGGATCATCTACAGTGCCTATGGATGCATTAAACCCTGAAATTATTCAAAAATATGCTTATTTCCCACAATTTGAACCAAAAGTTAAGTCAAGTGATAGTACTCAATTATGGTTTGGTAACTTAAAAAAATATTTTGTGGTGAAAGGGGGGGTTTATGCTGATAAAGATGGTAGTGCGAGTCAAACTGTTGTCTTAAAAAGTAAATTACAGGATTTACCAGATCAGTGGGCAAAATCAGGTGTTGCCTATCCTGAAAATGCACCCGTGTTTTCGAAAGGTGGTGCACTAAGTAAGTTAGCTTTAGGTACTACAACAACGATAGATGGCAGTAACTCTACTACAACAGCGGGTCGTAAGCTTCTCACAAACTATGATTACGATGATTCTAAGGCTGAGAGTGAACGAGTAGGGCAAAATTTTGACTTAAATCGTATCGATTATACCTACACAACGGATAATAAAACCAAAACTGATAATGCAGCACGAGTTAGAGGTTTGATGACTTTACTTGGCTATAATATTAGTACCGAAACTGAAACCAATAATCTTAATTTAACGGATGTACCTACAAGTATTCGACAAATGGGTAGTGTTTATCATTCATTGCCAGTTTTATTGACCCAGGAGGGTAAGGCCGTAGCAACAAGAAATGCTGCAACTCAACAGGTAGAAATTAGCTCGGTTGGCCGAAAAGATTATGTGATGTTTGGTACAACTCAAGGCTTATTGAGCGTTGTTGATGCTGTAACTGGAGTTGAAAAGTTTAGCTTTGTTCCAAAAGAGATGATTGAAAAGCAAGCTGAAACCTTTAGAGAAAATGCAGGGAGTCTAGTCGGTGGAAAGGATGCTTTGTATTACGGTATTGATGGCGAATGGGCAGCTCATACAGTTTACGTGACTAAGTCAGACGGTACTTTAACAGTCAATGGCACTGTGCGTGATGTCATTGGTGGATCTAAAGACGATGTTGAAAATCTAAATGGAAAGCAATGGGTCTATGGTGGTTTACGTATGGGGGGGCGTAGTTATTATTCATTAGATTTAACAGATATAGCTAGTCCAAAATTGAAATTCCATATCGATCCAACGACAGGTAAAGTGTATTCAAAAGCCAATGCAAGTGGAAAAGCATATAAGGCTATTGAGAATATGGCGCAAAGTTGGTCTAAGCCAAAACTGGATTATGTGAATTGGAAAGGTCAACGTAAACTCGTGATGTTTGTTGGTGGTGGTTATGATGCAGGTGGTGAAAATGGTGATGGCTTATTTGTAAATGGTATACGCACCGGTTATGAAGGGTATGAGAAGTATAACTACAAACAAGGAGATGGTAAAAAAGGTTCTGGTGTGTATATGTTTGATGCTGATAATGGTGACTTGTTATGGTATGCGGATTCTTCTGATAAAGCAGCCGATAATGGTGTTCAGCATGCAACAAACACAAATTTAAAATATAGTGTTGCAAGTGATATTAAAACGATTGATCGAAATAATGATGGTATCGTTGATCATATTTACTTTGGTGATTTGGCTGGTCAAGCATTCCGAGTGGATTTTCAAAATGATGGAAATGATACGAATTTCTCATCTCAAGTTACTCAAATTTTAAACTTACATCAAACTGATGGCACCAGCCCTAGATTTTATATGTCACCTGTTTTTACAGCACATCATAGTGCTGGCAAGAAAGAAGGTGCAAATATTATTGTTGTCAGTTTTGTTTCTGGAAACAAAAGTTCACCATTATTAGCGACAGATGATTCTCCTGCTTCTACAGGAAAAAAAGATCCTTTAGGTCTACAGTATGATGCTGTTTATGCCGTTTATGATTATGATATTCATCCAGATGGTACTTTTTATCCTCAAACACATATTAGTGCTCGTACTTTAGCTGCAGAAGATAGTGAGACTGCATCGACTAACCAATTGAAATATATTGATAACGATAATGTAGTACGTAGTGATAGTACAGAGGCACTTGTATTGGGGGCAAATGCAAACTCATCTACTGGTTGGGGTGGTTGGTACTATCCATTTAAGAAAAAATTTAGTTCAACACTTGAAGACAGAGAGGATGCAGGTGCGAGTATTATTAAAGGATTGAGTCCACTCATAGCCATGGAGGGAAGTTTGTATGTTACTCAATATGATGCATCGAATAATGGTACATCTTCAAGTTGTGGTGCAGGTGTAAAAGGACATAGTTTTACACAACGACTTTGTTTACCAACAGGTGTATGTCCACAAAATGCTAATTATGTTTACAATTTGGGAGCGGGAATTGTAAATTTAAATGTGGGACCTTATGGGGATTCAGGTAAAAAATCTATAGTAGTTCCAGATCCAACTGATACAGGTGTTGGTTGTATTGGTGATGATTGTAATACTGATAATAAGTTTATTACTGCTGGGGGTTCTATAAGATTTATCCCTAATCGTTGGTTTGAACGTTATGCAAAAGCGGATTAAGCCTATGATTAAGCCTTTTAAGAGAAAATTGAAATTGAATAAGTTTAATCAAGGTTTTACCTTGATTGAACTTATGGTTGTCGTTGTTATTATTGCAATTCTTGCCGCAATTGCGATACCAAGCTATCAACATTTTGTGCGTAAGGGGAATGCTGCACAAGCGCAACAAGAAATGCAAAAATTAGCGGAGCAATTAGAACGACATAAATCGAGAAATTTTAGTTATCGCGGGTTTAATGCAAGCTATTTGTACCCAACCCCAAATGCACCTAAAGTGTCTTCATTTGATACGAGTAAACAATTACTGACATTACCATTAGAAAATTCAACGACCAAATATACTTTATCGATTGTTGATAGCATGACAGGGAATCCACTTTTAATAACAAGTACTTCTACTGGTCAAGGGTGGGCGATTAAAGCTGTAAGTGCAGATCCTAAAAATTTTAATTATTTACTTACGAGTACTGGGGTGCGTTGTAAGCAAAAAGCAACCATAACAGGTTATGTGTCTTGTTCTGCAGGGGATAATTGGTGATGTCTAATAAGGGTTTTACTTTAATTGAACTTATGATTGTTGTAGCGATTGTTGCAATTTTGGCTGCTATTGCTTATCCATCTTACCTAGATTATAAAGTTCGTGCCCATCGTGCAGATGCTCAAGCAGAAATGATCACTATTGGTAAAACCTTAATGCATCTAAAGGTAGCAAAAGGAAATTATTTAAATGCTAATATTTCACAAATATACGGAGCTTCGGTAACACCAATATCTGGTACAGCCTTATATGATCTTTCGTTAAACACCACTTCTTCAACTTGGGAACTAATAGCTAAACCAAAAGTTGGGACTACACAAGCGGGTAATGGGTGGATTTGTTTAAATGAGCAAGGTCAAGGTTTCTGGGAAAAAGGCGTAAATAGTTGTAATGGTCTTTCTGCCACCTCAAACTGGGACGGTAAATAAAACTAAATTCAAACCTGTGGATAAACAAAAAATGATCTTTCATTCAGGGTAAACTTCGCGTAAAATGTTGCCCTCTATGAAAGGGGTTTGAAATGTATCGGTGGTCGGT
>CANRON010000167.1 GCA_947632245.1 uncultured Ignatzschineria sp.
TTGCGTATTTTGCTGATTCATCAATTCCGCCGGATTTTATTAAAAGATCCGAATCTGCCTTTTGAGTTATTGCCATCTAACTGGCTTTCCCTGAATGCCCGTAATCTGAGCAGCAATTTATATCAAACTGTGGTTGCAGCAGGTGATGAATTCTTTATAGAAATCGCGCGGACTTCGGAAGGTTCGATGCCGCCGGTACATCCACAATTTTATAAACGTTTTGGCGGTTTGCGACTAGAAGCCGTCAGTTAATCTAATTCTGCATTTTTAAAGGAATAAAATAATGCCGTGTTATGCCATTGATGGTGTGATTCCTGTGGTCAGCCCTCGCGCTTATGTACATCCACAAGCCGTCTTGATTGGGGATGTGGTGATTGAAGAGGGCGTATATATCGGGCCTTTTGCCACCTTGAGAGCTGACTTTGGCGGGATTCACATCCAGAGAAATGCCAATGTTCAGGATTCCTGTACCATTCATGGCTTTCCCGGCAGTATTACGCTGGTTGAAGAATATGGCCATATCGGACATGGCGCGATTTTACATGGCTGTATCATTCGCAAAAATGTACTGGTGGGCATGAACAGCGTGATTCTGGATGAAGCCGAGATTGGTGAAAATACCATTATTGGTGCCAATAGTATGGTCAAGGCCAAATCCCAGATTCCAGAAAACTCATTAGTGCTGGGTAGTCCGGCGCGGGTCATCCGTCCTTTGGACGCCAAAGAAATTGCCTGGAAAAGCAAGGGAACGCAGGAATATATTCAGCTGACAGAGCGCTGTCTTTCCTCAATGCAGGAGGTCAGTCCTTTAATAGAAGCTTCCGCAGACCGGCTCAGTTACAAAGCTTTTAAGGCAGAGTATCAGATCAAGCAAAATAGCCTAGATGATTAAGTTAGAAAGATGATCCTATCCAATCAATGAGTTCTGCATATTAAAAAGAGAGAGTGTATGAATAACAAAGAATTTAAAGATCATTTTTCACAAGCTTCCAAAAACTACGCACAATACTGGCCATAGTATCCACTGGCCTTAGCTCAAGTGCTGGCTGAAAATGGCCTGTTTTTTTTAAATATTTAGATAAATCAAAAATTAAATTGGTGTTGGGGAAAGTTTTAACCTACTGTGGCTATTATTCTAAGCTAAAGTTGAATAGCTATATAAAAGCCAGCTCATGAATGTCACTAAGCCAGCTTTCATAAATTTACAAGTATCTAGCCCATCGGGTGTTAGCACTTTCAGCTTTTAATCCACTTCCTGTGTTTGGTGTACCAGAACCATTTTCACCTTGCGTTGGTAATACAATATTAGTTCCTCCCATAATATGGTTGGCGATTAACCCTCCACCAACCCCTTGAGTGTCGATGGTCCCTGTGATGGCATTCTGGTTATTGGTGAGTCCACATCCCTTAGAGGTTGTCACACCTTTACGGCTGAGCACACTGCCATAAATGCGGCTACATGCACCAATATGAATCTGTTCATTTGCCATCAGGGCAACCGTGCCTAAGTCCAATTTATCAAGCGATTGACCATCGATAGTGACTTTTTTCTTACTTTTATCTGGGTTCTTATCCATAGTGTAAAGAAACTCATTGTCATTTTTACACAAATTGATAGGTATTAAATACCGGTCTGACAATGTTGCGGGTATGGTGCTGGCAGGATTAAGGTCGAGCTTGGTGACCGTTTTTAATCTGCGATTGCAGATCAAAGATATTTTATCTGCTCCTTCGCGGATGACCTGATAGGGTGCATAGATACGTGGAGAAAAAGCAATTGACCAAATTTCTCCTTCAGCCAGAAAGCTATTTGTATAAGCGTTGGTCAAGCTATCCGATTGCCAATTTGCAGCCCCTGCAAATTCTAATGTGCCTTCAAAGTACATGATGCCCGGAGCGAGAGTGGCATTGTCTAGTGAAGACGGGGTAGAAATTGAACGGACACGCCACCGGTTTAAGGTATTACCATAGCTATAATCATTGTCTATGCCCAAGGTTTTACCTACGCTAATTCGTGGGAGATAACCAATAATTGGACTGGTACATTTACCACTACTAACCGTCTGACAAATTGCACCGGTATAGGTCTGGCCATTAAGCGTGTAGTCACCAATAGAAAATCCTGCTGCATTAACTGCTTCTTTGGTGCCATCAGCCTTCAAGATATATTGACTATTATTTTCATAGATATAAGTAAGAGTATTGGATCTGTTTTTTAATTGATTGAGAAAAACACGGTCAAATTTTCCACTTCTAGTAAAAATATAATTTGCATCTTGCTTATAGGCGGTAACATCTACTTTGTTTTTAAACTGTGTATTGTCATTGATTCCTTTCCTAATGGCTGCTTCATTGATCACTGGATTTGAACTAAAATAGGTTTTCAGTGCTTCTATTTTTGCTTTAGCTTCATCACTGTTTCGAGTAATACTGTCGGCTCTGCCTGAAACAGAGGTGGTACCACCAACCGAGTTTACGACAGTGGTAGCTGAATAGACATCTTTTGCAGAGCCACTGATTCCAAGTACCACTTTATTGGCATAGATATTTTCAGCTTTTGCCCCAGCAATTGAAACCTCTACCGTTTCCCTGCTTTCAATATTCTTTGCGCGTGCACCTGCACCTGTTATTAAAACGTTACCTCCTGCTTTAATATTGTTGGCACTCGTATTGGTGTGAAGCTCAACCTCATTTTTTGCATAAATATCCTGTGCCTGGCTTCCTGTCCATAAGGTGACATCTTTGCTAGATTCGATCTTCCCCGCTTTGGCTGAGGTATTCATACTTACCCAGCCATTTGCTTTGACATCTTTGACGCTAGCCCAGCTGAGCGTGACATTGCCCATTGTTTCAAGATTATCGGCTTTAGAGTTGCCACTTAAAGTTATATCACCAATAGATTGGATATTTTTTGCTCTTGCACCTGTTTGCAGGCTAACCGTGCCTAAGGCTCTGATATTCCCAAAGTTATCGCCTGTTAAAAGAGTGACCTTACCTCGGGTGGTGACATTAATAATAGCCTCGCCACAGTTTCGATGTCCGCAGTCAATATAAACGTCATCCGTGGCATTAATATTTAATTCGGAAATATTTTTAGTTTCGAATAAAAGATTTAGAGTAAGGCTCCCTTCAACATTCATGGTTACTTTTGCATTTGGAGATTCAGATTCAATTAATGTAGAACCTGAAAATACAGTATTTCCACCGAAGCTTATAACGCTTTCTTGATTAATGGTGGGAACAGTGCTCTCTGTTAATACAATATTATAAATTGCCCTAATCGTTGTAGCGGCTTGGGAGCTGAGATTATTGGCACTGATATCTGCGCTGACTGTACAAGGACTACCCTGAGCGAGACAGCCTAAGACTTCAATATTTTTTACCACAACTTGCTGGGTATTTTCTTCGGTTTGGAGGCTAATACTTCTGCCTCTCAGTTCAGGAATATTACTTATATTAATTTTTGCTCTCTCAAAAAGATATTCTCTAAAAGCACTTACACCTGCCCAACCCATAATTTGAGCATTGGTTTGTGCATGGGCTGCAGTCGCTGCCTCCTTCTTGGTCGTCAGTGCTCTAGCAACAGTAGCCGTAATCAGCATGACAGTGATTCCAATGAGCAATACCAGAAGAATGGTGGCCATGCCTTGTTGCTTTTTAAATGTACGCATTGCTCATCCTCATATTTAAGTAATCCGGCATTAAATATTATTTAAGCAAATAGAAGACCTGATCTGTTTGACACTAGAATGCTGGCCTTTAGCTGTCACCGTGACATATTTGGAACCTGAGGGATTATCTTTACTAATTCCATAAGGTGTACACTTTTTTCCGCCAGTCAGGTTTTCAACTTTAAAACTAAAAACAGGTGCTGTGGTTGCTTCGATATTTTTGTTTTTAATGGTAATTAATGGACTTCTGGTTGTATGTGTACTATTCCATATTGATGAAGTCTTAAGATCTGCATCTGTTCCACAATTTTTTATATTTTCGAGTAAATAAAGCCGATATTCTTTATTCTCAATATCATTATTAGACAAGATTGCTTGGCATTTAAGAATTGTAGGTGTAGTTATATCTGGAGTAAAACGTAAGTACAAAATATCTTTACTTGCATCCATTGCAATATCATTGGTATTACCAGAACCATAGCCAGCATTTTGAATCACTTTTTGTAAGATCAGCATTCCTATTTGGACTTGAGTGTCATATTCTGCATCGAAAGAGGCTTCGAGACTGACCTGAGAGATCTGCTTGAATAGCATGAGCATCATGATCATACAGAGCATTGCAATAACCAGTCCGACCAACAATTCGACCAAGGTGAAGCCATTCTTTTTCATCTTTATCTCCCTACCACATAGCAAGTCGGGTCGATAATGCCCTTAGCACAATTGGTCGCTATTGTTGCAGAAGTGGTACTCGCAGCAAGAACTGGCCATTCTATGGTTTTAGTTTCAGCAGAAATTTTTTTAGTGGAACATCCAAAGTAATATTTCTGGCTGCTGTTGATTTCATAAGGAGTGGTTAAAACCCTGTCACATACATTGATTACATCAGTTTTATCATGAGCACCTTGTAAGCGGTTTTGCATTTCATTAACTACAATAAAACTTATATTCATGTCTTTTTGAATGCTTAACATATGCTTGATAGCTGCGCTACTTCCAAGAACAATAATTGCAAACAGAACCAGAGCAATCAACGATTCCATTAAAGTAAAACCACCCTGACTAACGGATAATAATGGTTGCTGTTTCATTGTTCTTTCCTATAGTCAGTGTAGGATTTGATATGTTTGAGCATCTGGAGCCAGAAACAAGTGTACCTACATAGTTGAAATCTAAACAATTAAGAGAGGCAGCTCCTTGCTGAATTGTAATATTTGAAAGCTCAAAACTTTGAAGGGCATCATCAGGTTCATCTAGAGGACATGAGCCATATACGACTTTAATTACAGTCTTAGGTTTTGGCTCTAATGAGTCTTGCCATGGATAAATACATACAGAGGCGGCAGCTTCATTAAAAGAAGTGTTGTTCTTATTTCTGATCGCTTTTGCTTTCGCTTGAGAAATAGCATTTTGAATACTAGAAATAGCATTATTAACTTGGCTTTGATCAATCCAGGCACGTGTTAAAGAACTACCTATAAATAAAAGAATTGTGAGCACAGTAATTGTGATCATTAATTCAAT
>CANRON010000168.1 GCA_947632245.1 uncultured Ignatzschineria sp.
CTGTTAGTATCACGTTTAAATTCATGGGAAAAGGTTGTAGATGTTGTTGAGTGCAAGGTTAAATTTAAAGAGCTTGATTATGCAGAGCGAATCACGGCTACTGATTTAGAGCTGGTCTTATTGAATACAGCTAGACTTATTGAGGGGTAATATATGGATTCTAAAGCGTTATTAGAGACCTTGAAATCGGGCTCTTCCAATAAAATCCAAGAATCATTAGATGCTATTTATGAAATTTGCTTGGAGCAAAAAGAACGAGGACTAACAGATTTCTCGATTGCAACAATTGCTCGGTTAGGACATAAAAGAGGCGTACCAAAGGCTCAAAGTATCCGTAATAAAACCGGAGAAAAATATCGAGCTTTAATTCAATCCTTTTCAGATTCTGTCCAACCGTTAAAGGCATTGAGAAAAACATCAAAGACAGAAGAGGACTGGATTTCTGAGATAGATAGCCCTAAGCATCAAATATTGGTTAGAATATTGGCCTCGGAACTTAAGGAGGCAAAAACAATGATTAATGAGATGATTCCCCCTAAGCAACGAATAGATGTTTATGATCACAAGGGAGAAGCATACCCTTCTGTGAATTTTAAACTAACAGAATTAGAAGTTAGAGCTTTAAAACACTTGCTAAGTACTGAATTTCAGGAGAAATGGCGCCTATCTGAAACAGGGTATGGGGCCTTAGTGAATGAACAGAATAAACCAGTATTTAAGACTGGTACATTAGACGCCATACGAAAAGCATTGGAACATTTATCATGAATAGAAAGCTATTAACAGCCGAAGGCTACCAAAAACTACTAGACGAATTGAATTATCTTCATCGGACGGAACGTCCAGAAATAACAAGAATTGTCTCTTGGGCGGCAAGCTTGGGCGATAGGTCTGAAAATGCAGATTACACCTACAATAAACGTAAATTGCGGGAAATTGATAGACGCATTCGATTCTTAACTAAGCTTTTTGATGATGCTCAAAAGGTTGAATATAACCCTCAACAAGAAGGTAAAGCATATTTTGGTGCGTGGGTTACGCTAGAGGATGAAGATGGTCAGGAATTGACATTTCGGATCGTTGGCAATGAAGAAATCTATCAGAATAGTAAATACATCTCTTTAAATTCCCCTATGGCTAAAGCATGTTTGGGTAAAGAAGAGGATGATGATGTCGAGATTGTTACTCCGGAAGGAACAAAGTTTTGGACAATAATAAATATTAAATATGCCAATGTTATTGACTCTAAGGAGAAATGATATGGGCAAAATAACAGGTATAAAAAGTGTAGATTTTAGAATTCTCGCTTATGGGCATGGGGTTGTAAATTGGAATGGTTCAACTAGCTTAATGTTAGATAACGGTTTAACTGTTAAAAATCATATATTGCCTAAGTTACGGGGTTATTCGAGCTTATCAGGTAAAGTTAAATTAGAGACAGGTTATAAATACTTAAAAAAAGCAAATGATATAAACTTCGAAGAAACACCTCTCTATATTAGCCAAAATTGTATTCGCCATCACTTGTTTCGTGATCATGCTTATGATTCTCATTATATAAAAAGTCATAATTTAATAGAGACGTTAGCATCAATAACGGGTTTAATCCGTGGTTATGCTGTCCCAGAAAGTCAATGTCACCGAGCTAGCCCATTATTTCTCAGTGATTTTGTGGATCAACTACATAACGGTAATTTTGAGCAAATGAGTCGATCTGGACCTAAAGAAAGAAAATTTAATAAAGATGGTAATGAAGTAGCAAGTAATAGCTTTTTCTCAAGAACAACGTTTGGTGACACTGAATATATTGCATACGGCTCCATTAATATTGAAAAACTACAGTTTATCTCTCTCGATAAAAAGTTTGATCGAGCTTCGATGATTATTCACGAAGAGGAGGGTTATCAAGTTGCTGAATGTATTCAAGAATTTATTCAAAGCTTAGATTCTACTCGAGAAGCTAAAGTTACTTTTCACTCTAATTATGTTCGACAAGGAACTATTTATCATGAAGGGGAGGCTGGAATTTTATTAAATAATATTTCTATAGACATTCTGGTAAAAGAGACTTTAAATATGCTTGAAAACCTGGTTATTCAACAAGCTCAGGGTTATATGTATGTAGAAACATTAGATGTAGACTACAACGATAGTAATAAGATGATGCGTATCAAACGGAATCCTTATCATTTGGTTAACAATGAATTACAGCAAGAATACGCGGTGTATTTTAAAGCAGAATAAAGGATGATTTTATGCAAATCATTATTGAATACGAAGCTTCATGGAGAAATTCTTTCTTAAATGGTTCTAATAATGAAAAGCCACCTAGCAAAGGTCGTAATTTTATTGCATCTATGAGGTTATTAAATAACCCAAACAACTATATCCAACGGCGAGTTACAAAAGATACTGTAATGGGGATATTAAATCGCTTAATAGGAGAACAAGGAAAACTATATCAAGCAAGATTAAAACCAGATTATTATTTCTCTGAAATCGAGTCTATATTACAAGATAGCGATATTATCGATCTGCCACTTGTCAGTAGTGAAGTTGTATATATTCGTAATCTTACAGGTAACACAGATCAAAATTCATTTACAGGATTAATTAAGACGGCTGATCCTTGGTTAGAGGCTATTTATGCCAAAGAGTTTTGGAGTGTTTTATGGATGGATTTAAGTGAATTACTACGCTTTATTAACGATGAACCTATTGAACCCATGGTAGATCCTGTACTTGATCCATTACAGATATTGCAACGATTCGAGGAAATTAAGAAAATTAATATACTAGTGAATACTGAAATTCAACAAGCGGCTGTAAAATTATCTAGCTTATACTCTAAGTTTTCATTAAAAGAGTTAAATAATCATGTTCGAGTACTTCCATTGTATTGTTCCGCTTTATATTTAAAATTAGATCTATTATCTGAATGCTATGATACCAAGTTGATAAGAGCTCCTAGAGGCGGATTAACAGGTATTTCCCATAATAGTTTTACCCCTAAAAATTTCATGAAAAGATTTTCAACTGGATCAGAAAAAATTGTTTGGGGTAATCCTTACGTATCTAGGGTTAAGAAAAAAGGTGAAGGTGAAGTGATGTCTATGCTAACTAAGGCGAGTGGACAACTAACGATTAATTTAAATATATCGGAATCTCAAGCAAAAGAATTACAGAGTCTAATTGATAATGCTGGAGTTTCAACCTTTTATTTGGGTAAAAAAGGATTAGCTTATGTTTCTGATATTTTAATTTAAAGGATTAATATATGAAGTATTATATTGAATTAACTTTGTTGGATAACAGAGATATTTCATTGCATAAACTATGGTCAAAAATTTATGATCAATTGCATTTGAGATTAGTAGAAGCTAGGAATGTACATGGGCAGAAAAATATAGGTGTATCTTTTCCTGAATATCAATCGGACAAAACTCACAATATTCAGATGTTAGGTAGAAAATTAAGAGTCTTTGCCCCTATTAGTTCAGTGCTTGAGCAGATTAATTTAGTTCAATATTTAAAGCCTTGGTTGGATTACATTCATATAGCCTCTATTAGGGAAATACCCAAAAATACTCATCGGTATGCTATTTATAAGCGTAAGCGTATCAATGGGTATCGAGCTATAAATAAGAAAATCAAGAGGTATGCATCTTATAAGGCTGCACAAGAAAATATTACGTATGAAGAAGCAGTGTTAGGCTATCAACATTGGAAAATGACAGAAATCACTCTACCTTATTTGTATATTAGTAGCGCCACTACAGAGCAGTGTGTGAGATTGTATATTGAAAGGGTCGAAGTGAGTCAATCAAGTACTGATATTTCTTTTTCATCCTATGGATTAAGTATTGAATCAACCGTACCAGAGTTTTAACCCTTATTTCTCACGACAATAAAAACTAAAATAATATCAATGACCTATCTTGCATGTGAAAATAAAGGTTTTTGTTCGCTATTTTTTTGAATGTATTGGCTTTGCAAGAGTCTTCTCATATAATCTATAGTGTGCCGCTGAATAGGTGGTTTTGAAGAACTGTGTAATTGTTCTTAAACTCTAAAGATTGTGTGCCGCTGAATAGGTGGTTTTGAAGCACGGGCAACGATGTATGGTTAATCTCAAATGGTGTGCCGCTGAATAGGTGGTTTTGAAGTAACATCATCTATTGTCATTTTATTCTTCCTCGTGTGCCGCTGAATAGGTGGTTTTGAAGAAATAGTCGAGAATCAGTTGAATACTGGAGCTGTGTGCCGCTGAATAGGTGGTTTAAAAGGTATGAGAATACCTAAAGAGGCATATAAAAATATGTCATTGTATAGATATTTTT
>CANRON010000169.1 GCA_947632245.1 uncultured Ignatzschineria sp.
GAAAGATAAAGAGCTTTTTAATGATCTTTTTAAGGGATAAGTTCTAAATTTCATATAAGAGATTTTATGTTAAATAATCTCAAAAAATGTAAAGCATATTAATAAAAAAAACTGATATTTATCGGGGTTTGGTTATTTCCAAATTGGATGCTTATGCCAGTCCAAGGGGAGTGTTGTAAACTTTGTGATATCTCCTAACGGAAAGTTTTTTTCTAAAAGACAATATATTGAATCTTTCCAATCTTTAGCGTGACCTGTAGGCTCTAGTAATCTAGCAATGACAATAATTAGGGCATACAGCCCACCATTTGTATGGTCAGATATTTGTAGTTCTGTAGCAGCATCAGCAGTAAGTACATCCTTAACTTTTCTATTCCAAAGCCTGCCATGATGAGCACAAACATTACGATATTTATTAATTAAGAATAAATGACTGTTTAAGTTTTCCTTATCTATATGAATGTATGGAGATGGTGAACTTGATGATGTCGTACCAATATTGAAACTATCACTTATTAAATGCTTATGTGATGATTTAAGGTGTTTGTAAATTTTTCTTAAAGTGCCGAAACTCACAATTTCAGTTAGCACCCAAAATGGTAGTTTTGGGTGGTCATCATAAGTATCATTATAAGTATTCTTAAAGTGACTAATAAAGTCTTCGCCTTTAGCACGGGATATTTCAGTGTTGATACCTTTCATCAACCCCTGATAGTCGATACCTTTCAAATTTCTACGTGATCGCATGTAGAACAGTGATTTATCATACATAGCGAATGCATCATTGTTGATACCCGGTATATGGTAGGCGACCTGAGTTCTTAGAAATGTTTCTATATCAGTAATTGCTTCAAAAATTAGTTTACGTAATTGATAGTCGAACTCATAAATTTGTATAACTTCTTCAAAAGTATGACCTGATTCGAATTTACCTAACTTTTTAGTACTATCATTTGGATCTCGTTGTCTGAATAAATGCCAATAAGCACTAAGTCGATAATAGTTGTAACTGATTAAACATTTTTTAGCGTAATTTTCATTATGAATGATCAGTCCATTGACTTTAAGTTTTTCAATTTGTTGATCTAATGTTAGATAGCTTTTGTTGTATGGGATCAACAAGGAACTTTTCTCCAGACGAAAAAAAACCGCTTAGTAGGCAATATATCGATAACTCGATATATATATGTCAAGAATGTTGACAGAGGCGAAGCGGTATCTAATTAATATACTAGATAGTATATACTAAATAGTAAAGCATTTTTTCATATATATTTAATATTTAAAAGATTATTTTTAAAAGTAAGTATCTAATAAGGGGTAAAGTGCCATGAAACATCCAGAAATTAAACCATATGATTGGATAAGGGTAGGTAATCGTAACTGCGTTGTTATGAATATTTATCCTAGTAACTCTCCTTTTGGAGTATGTAAAGTTGTATTCAATCCACAAAAACCTACTACTCATGACGTTGATTGGAATGGTCAACAATGGTTTTTCCCTGAACGTCCTGATTTTGGAGGATATGGTAGAGATGGATGTCCATTTGTTCGAAAGCTAAAACAAGGAATATAAATTAAGTGAAATTAATAGGGATAATACCTTGAAAAATAAAATAATAAATAGATATATAGAGTTCCAATACTTTATAAGATGAACAAATGAAAATTGAATTAACAGATAAAGAGCGTTTATTTCTAGCTAATCAGCATGAAATTTTAGGTCATTTAAATACGGATAATTCGGATTATCACTTTAAGTTAGCTGAACAGCTACGAGATGGCCATGAGTGGCTATACTCTCAAAGTTTTGATTACTTCTCTGAAAACTTACCATCGGAAGATGCTGACCTTGTTTTAGATATCCTACAGGTCTATGAACTAATTGGTGATACTTACAGTCGATTATCTGATAAAAGTGGTATTTCAGATACTCAAGTAAAGTTCCCTGGTTTTGATGGGAATAATGAGCCTGAGTTTATGAGTTTTGTTGATGCTCTGGAAAAAGATAATCGCTATGTTGATGTGATCCAAGCAGGCAACAGAAACTCTCATTCAGCTAAAGTTCATGTATATGAACGAATGATTGCTAAATGGCAAGAGCTTGGTAAGCCTTATACTTTAACTAAGGAACAGCTAATCGATATTTTAGAGGCATAATTAAGAGTTCTTAAAATTAATATAATACACGTTATGTGAAGTTGAAAATTGAGACTATAGCCTTAATTTTTATGTGTTTTTTAAAATTTAAAACCTAGGCTAATGCCTAGGTTTTTTTATTTCGTATAATCACCATTATGTTAAATATCTATTCAAGTAACATTATTCTGACTTCATTAGCTACTTGATAAAAAAATTCAGAAGTTTCTTGATCTAAAGGCTCTATTTCTCTAGCTGTTTGAACACCAATAATAATTGACTCTAATTTTGATTTATCTATGTCACCCGTATTTTCACAAGAAATAAGATATTTAAGTTGCTTCCTAATCGATGATGTAACCTCTAAATCTGGAAATTTTTGAGATAAATTTTCACAATGCTCTAAGGCAACTTTAAATAATTCAATCCTTTTCATAGTCACTATTAATAATTAAATATTTCTAAAATTAACATAATACACGTTATACGAATTCCCAAGGCATGGCTTTTAGTCATGCTTTTTTTATCAAAAGACTATAGCTGAATGATAAAGAGCCCA
>CANRON010000170.1 GCA_947632245.1 uncultured Ignatzschineria sp.
AATAGCAGTAGCTCTTTTCAGGACCTTCTGGCCATTCTGACAGCGGCTCTGGGCTGTGGTTTGTTAATCGGTCTGGAACGAGAACGTCATAAACAACGTGAACAGCAACCCAGTTTTGCCGGATTACGCTCTTTTGCCATTTGCGCCTTATTGGGAGCGCTGTGCTTTTTATTCGGTATGGGTATTGGGCTTGCCGGTGCGCTAATTGTTGGGGGAATGGTGATTTTTTCAATCCGAAATCAGCCTGAAGATCCTGGAATTACCACAGAACTGGCGTTCATCATGACATATTTCATTGGGGCAATCTGCCTGTGGAACATTCCGCTGGCTGCCGGGCTCGCGGTCATATTGACGATTATTCTGATGGCCAAACATTCCATGCATCATCTTGCCGGGCAATGGATCACTGAAGCAGAATTTAGAGATGGACTGTTATTACTGGCACTGATTCTGATCGGTCTGCCTCTGACACCTGATACGCCTTTATGGGGAGAAGTCCTCAATCCGCACCTGATCTTGAGATTACTGACTTTAATTCTGGTGGTACAGGCACTTGCTCACGTGGCCAAGCGGCTTCTTTCCACTAAAAATGCCCTCATGCTCTCCTCCCTTGCTTCGGGCTTTGTCTCGAGTACCGCGACTATTGCCCATTTGGGTCTACAGGTACGTAAAGGTGAAGTCGATGCCAAATCCAATGCTGGTGCAGCCCTCATGTCCTGTATTTCGACACTGGTATTGCTCTTTATTGTTGTGGGAGGCGTTTCATGGAGCTGGCTTAAAATTCTGCTTGTCCCCTCTTTGGTTGCGATGGTGTTATTGGCGGCCTGTGCATTTCTGCTGTTACGCAAAGCCAGGTCACCTGAACAACCTGAAAAGGAACAAGATAGCCAGATATTTAGCCTTAAAGAGGCCGTCATTATTGCGGTTACGCTGACCCTGATTCAGGCTGGAGTATACGGTCTTGAACTTTGGCTTGGAAATGCTGGCTTGCTGGCCGGGACTTTGCTTGCTTCTTTGTTCGAGATTCATGCAGCTATGGCCAGTGTGGTCATTCAAGGTGATCCGTCCAATACCCGCCTGATTTATGCCCTACTTTTGGGGCTAGGTGCTCATGCTTTAGCCAAATCAGTCAATGCAGCGATAACCGGTGGCTTTAAATTTGCCCTGTACTTTGTTCCAGTACAGATTCTGCATATGGCAGTGTTGATTGGTCTGTTGTGGTGGATGGTTTTTTGATTATTAAGTATATTTAAATATTTAATTTTTATATATTTTGCAAGTTTAATTTTGATGTTTACTGATTATAATCAGTTCGCTTTACTTTTAAAAAACAATTTTATTACTATAATTTTTATAGGGACTTTTTATGAAATTTAAGAATTTATCACTCGCAATTTTTAGTGCATTCATGCTAAGTGCTTGTGGTGGGGGCTCATCTTCGTCTGATTCAAATTTTGGAACTGGAACTGGAACTGGAACTGGAACTGGAACTGGAACTGGAACTGGAACTGGAAATACTACAACAAATGATTCTGAATGGTCTGCCTATTCTCCTTCATATTTTACTGGGTCCGATTATTTATTCGACAAAATCACTTTTACAAGTAAAGGTGATACGCAGTATGTTCGGGTAGACTATTTAAGCAACCGAAAAGATATGGAAAATCTTGATATAAATGAATTGTATATTTTTGGGGATTACTTAACCAATGAAGGTCTGTACGAATTAGAGTTAAATAAAGATCCCGAATTAGGCTACAAAATTGGATCACTTCTAAAAAACTCGATGACTGAGAAAACTTATATTCCATCCTCTAAAATTGGACATACAGGCCTTCAATTAACTGAAAAATATGATTTAGTCGATTTATCCGGTAAACCATTGAGTGAATATATAGATACTTATCTGTATCTAGTCTCTTCCGAACCTAAGCTGAATAATTATGGTGATTTCGGAACCCGTTACCTTTCAAAACTTAAAGGCAAGACATTTCCAAGTGGCTCAAAATGCTTAAGAGGATTAAGTTTATCTTCGAGTAAAGACTTCATTCTGATGTATAAAAATCCATATGAGACTTCTGATAGTTTCCAAGACATATTCTCTGAGGGATATAAAACTGTAAACTTAGGCGGTTATAAGGCTTTCATCTCGAATTCAATTTACCCAAATGAATATATGAGTGCTCTTGTACAAGTTGATAATAAATATCGCATGGGTGAATATAATAAAGCAGGCACTTATTACTCTTTAAATAAAGAAATCGAACTTGAAACACAAATTTTAAAAGAACTTAAGTCTGATAAAATTACGGATGCAGAGGAAATTTTAGAAAGAGAGTTATATATTCAATCATTACAAAAAGAATGTACTGTTTTCAACTCCACTGCAAGTAAAGAGATTGATAAATACAGTGTAATGTAATTCATCTAGATCAATTTTTTGGGGGAATATTTCCCCCTAAAAATTTTAAACCTCAATGATCTGGACATAGTTCAGATTAACTTTAAACTTCACATCTAAATCCGCAAATTTCATTCCATAAATCCGCCCCTCATCA
>CANRON010000171.1 GCA_947632245.1 uncultured Ignatzschineria sp.
GCTCTTTTTTCTCAACGGGTCAACGTTGTACAGCAAGCTCTCGTGTCATTGTTACAGCGGGAATTTATGAATCATTCATTAAACGTTTAGAAGAAAAAACCCGTGCTTTAAAGATTGGCGATGCTTCAAAAGCAGAAACTGATATTGGTCCAGTTGTTGATTCTAAACAGCTCAAGCAAAACCTCTCTTATGTTCAAGCAGGATTAGATGAAGGCGCAACGCTAGTTTGTGGAGGTGAACATCTTCAAAGTGAAGAGGGTGGCTTTTACTTTACTCCAGCACTATTTACAGATGTTTCGCCAAAAATGCGCATCTATCGTGAAGAAATTTTTGGTCCAGTATTGTGCGTGTTGAAAGTTGAGAATTATGAAGAAGCTTTTGCAGCCGCAGAAGATACTCCATTAGGTTTGTCGGCGGGTATCGTTACAACTTCATTGAAATATGCTGAGGATTTTAAACGCCGTTCATCCGCAGGTATGGTGATGGTTAATTTAGCGACTGCAGGCGTAGATTACCATGTCGCTTTTGGTGGAAACAAAGGCTCAAGCCTGGGACCTCGTGAACAAGGGACCTATGCAAGACAGTTTTTTACTAAAGTTAAAACAACATATCAACTTGCATAGAACATTGAGCGAGACTTCTTATTCTTTAACTTTTAAGAATAAGAAGTCACAAATGCTGAACATAGTAGGCTTGGGTATTCGAACGAATACCGAATGATTATTTTAGAGGCGGTTTAGGATGAATAGCTTTGTATTATCTCCAGATGTGCTGGATACATTAAAAAATATTGTAGGTGAAAACCGTGTAAAAACAGATTTGGATAGCCTAGAAAACTGGGGTAAGGATCACACTAAATATTTTGCACCTCAGCCTACTGCGATTGTTTTTCCTTCATCGACAGAACAAGTACAAGCAATTATTAAGCTGGCTAATTACCATGGCGTTGCTATAACCCCGTCTGGTGGTCGAACGGGGCTATCGGCAGGGGCAGTTGCTCATAATGGTGAGATAGTTATAAGTCTAGACAAAATGAATCAGATTATGGATTTTTTCCCAGCTGATCGAATGGTCCGTATTCAAGCTGGTGTAGTGACAGAACAATTGCAAGACTATGCCCAAGAGCAAGGTATGTACTACCCAGTAGATTTTGCTTCAGCAGGTTCAAGTCAACTGGGGGGCAACATCGCAACAAATGCTGGTGGAATCAAAGTTATTAAATATGGCATGACCCGTAACTGGATATTAGGTTTAACAGTTGTTACCGGAAAAGGCGATATTCTCCGGTTAAATAAAGGCATGATTAAGAATGCTACAGGCTACGCTTTACATCATTTATTCATTGGCGGTGAAGGGACACTTGGCATTGTAACTGAAGCAGAAATACGCCTTGATCGTCAACCACAAGATTTACAAGTGTTGGTACTTGGGGTTCCTGATTTTGAATCAGTCATGCCTATTATGCATGCCTTTAGAAAAGAAATAGATTTAACAGCCTTTGAGTTTTTTAATGATTTGGCTATGCAGAAAGTATTAGATCATGGACTAGTACAGCGTCCATTTGAAACCCTATGTCCTTTCTATGTGTTATTAGAGTTTGAAGCCCCTTATGAGCCTGTAATTGATAAAGCTATGCAAATTTTTGAGTATTGTATGGAACAAGGATGGGTACTAGATGGGGTTATGAGCCAATCTCTAGAACAGGCGCAAAATCTATGGCGGTTAAGAGAAGATATTTCTGAATCTATCTCGGTATTTACACCTTATAAAAATGATATTTCTGTTTTAATTACCCATGTACCAGATTTTATTGCTGAAATTGATTCTATCGTAGCAAACAATTATCCAGATTTTGAAACATGTTGGTTTGGTCATATTGGCGATGGAAATCTTCATTTAAATATTTTAAAGCCAGAAAATTTAAGTAATGAAGACTTCTTCGCCAAATGTGAAATTGTCAACTCATATGTTTTTGAGGTGGTAAATAAATTCGATGGTTCTATATCTGCTGAGCATGGGGTAGGTATGACAAAAAAACCTTATCTTGAATTTAGTCGAAGTGAGCAAGAAATTGAATATATGAAAGCACTTAAAAAAGTGTTCGATCCTAACTTGATTATGAACCCTGGGAAATTGTTAGATTTCTAATAGGATTATTAAAATTGATTTGAAATATATTCAACGTTTTTTAGTGAGTTAATTTTTATCTAGTTAAAAGTTAGCTTTTATCAAGGCTAAAGGTTTATTACACCTTTAATTTAGTAAGAAAATAGATAAATTTTATTAAATATCATAGGTTTGATTAAGAAAAAAGTTTTTTAAACCGATTGGTCGGAGATCATATGGAGCACATCGAACGTGAATCGATGGAGTTTGACGTCGTCATCGTAGGTGCAGGCCCTGCGGGTCTTTCTGCTGCGATCAAAATCCGTCAACTTGCAATTGAAAACAACTTAAACGATTTGTCCGTTTGTGTCGTAGAAAAAGGCTCCGAAGTCGGTGCGCATATTCTGTCTGGTGCTGTGCTTGAACCGCGTGCCATGAACGAGCTGTTCCCAGACTGGAAAGAACAGGGTGCCCC
>CANRON010000172.1 GCA_947632245.1 uncultured Ignatzschineria sp.
GCCAAGAATGGTTTGATAATCCAGAACATGCAGACATGACCGCCTTATATGTAGAACGCTATATGAATTATGGCTTAACACGTGAAGAGCTTCAATCCGGCCGCCCGATCATTGGTATTGCGCAAACAGGTAGTGATTTAACTCCATGCAACCGACATCATAAAGAATTGGCTGAGCGCGTTAAAGCAGGTATTCGGGATGCTGGTGGTATTCCTATGGAATTCCCAGTTCATCCAATTGCAGAACAATCACGTCGCCCTACCGCTGCCTTAGATCGTAATTTAGCGTATTTAGGTTTAGTTGAGATTCTGCATGGATATCCTCTTGATGGAGTTGTATTAACGACTGGTTGCGACAAGACTACGCCCGCTTGCTTAATGGCTGCAGCGACCACTGATTTACCTGCCATCGTTTTATCAGGTGGACCAATGCTCGATGGTCACTATAAAGGTGATTTGATTGGTTCAGGTACAGTTATCTGGCATGCTCGTAATCTACTGGCCTCAGGCGAAATTGATTATGAAGGCTTCATGGAAATGACCACGTCAGCATCTCCATCTGTTGGTCATTGCAATACCATGGGCACAGCACTTTCAATGAATGCTTTAGCCGAAGCTTTAGGAATGTCTTTACCGACGTGTGCCAGTATTCCTGCGCCTTATCGTGAACGTGGTCAAATGGCATATACAACAGGAAAGCGGATTTGCCAAATGGTTATCGATGGCTTAAAACCCTCTAAGATCATGACCAAAAAATCCTTCGAAAATGCGATTGCAGTTGCATCGGCTTTGGGGGCATCTAGTAATTGTCCTCCACACTTAATTGCTATTGCACGTCATATGGGTATCGAACTTACATTAAATGATTGGCAACGTGTCGGCGAAAATGTCCCCCTTATTGTCAACTGTATGCCTGCAGGTAAATATTTAGGTGAAGGATTCCATAGAGCGGGTGGTGTTCCTGCCGTGATGTATGAATTACAAAAAGCAGGTGTCCTACATGAGGATTGTGCATCTGTTAGTGGAAAAACGATGGGAGAAATTGCACAGCAATCTCAAACCTCGAATGCCGATGTTATTTTCTCTTATGAAAACCCACTTAAACATGGGGCTGGTTTTATTGTCCTGAGTGGTAATTTCTTTGATAGCGCTATTATGAAAATGTCAGTGGTCGGTGAAGCGTTTAGAAAAACCTATTTATCTAACCCTGAGGAAGAAAATAGTTTCGAAGCTCGAGCAATCGTCTTTGAAGGTCCTGAAGATTATCATGCGCGTATTAATGACCCTGAACTTAATATTGATGAACATTGTATTTTAGTGATTCGTGGTGCAGGAACGGTGGGGTATCCAGGGAGTGCAGAAGTCGTCAATATGGCACCTCCAGTAGAGTTAATTAAAAAAGGGATCGACTCTTTACCTTGCTTAGGGGATGGCCGTCAAAGTGGTACCTCAGCAAGTCCTTCTATTTTAAATATGTCGCCTGAAGCAGCCGTTGGCGGTGGTATCGCATTGCTAAAGACAAATGATCGTTTAAGAATTGATTTAAATAAACGCTCTGTCAATGTTCTTATTTCAGATGAAGAATTAGAACATCGTCGTACACAATGGAAACCGAACTTCCCCGCTTCTCAAACGCCTTGGCAAGAAATATACCGCAAGATGGTAGGACAACTCTCTACAGGTGGTTGTTTAGAACCAGCGACTTTATATATGCGCGTCATCAATGAAAAAAATCTACCGCGGCATTCTCACTAATCATAAATTTAGGAAAATCCAGATGAGTAATATTGGACAAAA
Source organism: uncultured Ignatzschineria sp. (assembly GCA_947632245.1). Taxonomy (GTDB): domain Bacteria; phylum Pseudomonadota; class Gammaproteobacteria; order Cardiobacteriales; family Wohlfahrtiimonadaceae; genus Ignatzschineria. The sequence goes on from CANRON010000172.1 coordinate 1,797, forward strand.
CTTTATTGCTGGCTCACGCAGTGCATTAGGGCATGAAATCTTACACAGTATTCATGCAACGACAGGTGAAGCCTTAGCTTATGAATTTCATCAAGCTACAGAAAGCGAAGTGAATCAGGCCTGTGAAGCAGCCAGCCAGGCTTTTAAAAGCTATCGTCACACTTCACCTGAACAACGAGCTCACTTCCTTGAAACCATTGCTGATGAACTAGATGCCCTCGGAGCAGATTTCCTTGAGATTGTTTCTCAAGAAACAGCTTTGCCGATTGCTCGTCTCCAAGGTGAAAGAGGCCGAACCAGTGGTCAAATGCGTTTATTTGCCAAAGTGTTACGTCGTGGTGATTTCCTCGGTGCACGTATTGATACTGCATTGCCTGATCGTCAGCCAATGCCTCGCGCTGATTTGCGTCAAGTTAAAATAGGGGTAGGACCGATTGCAGTCTTTGGTGCAAGTAACTTCCCGCTAGCCTTTTCAACAGCGGGCGGTGATACCGCTTCTGCTTTAGCTGCTGGCTGCCCTGTGGTGGTGAAAGCACATAGTGGCCATATGGCTACGGCAGATTTAGTGGCTCAAGCCATTGAAAATGCTGTAGAAAAATCAAATATGCCGAAAGGTGTATTTAACATGATCTATGGTAACGGTGTGGGTGCAATGCTAGTGAAACATCCGCTGATTCAAGCTGTCGGTTTTACAGGCTCACTCAAAGGTGGTCGAGCATTGTGTGATATGGCGGCTTCCCGCCCACAACCCATTCCTGTATTTGCAGAAATGAGTAGTATCAATCCCATGCTGATGCTGCCTGCCGCGCTTAAAACCCGTGGTGCTCAAATTGCTCAGGACTTGGCTGATTCTGTAGTAATGGGGTGTGGTCAGTTCTGTACTAGCCCCGGTTTGATCATTGGGATTAAATCAGCTGAATATAGCCAGATGATTGAGACACTGACAAATATCATGAATGGTAAGCCTGCACAGACCATGCTAAATGCAGGGACATTGAAAAGTTACGCCTCGGGTCTCGAACATCTAACCGCACATCAGGGCATTCAGCATTTAGCTGGTCACGAGCAACAAGGAACTCAGGCGCAGCCTCAGCTATTTAAAGCAGATGTACAGCTACTGCTGGCAGCAGATCAATTGTTACAAGAAGAGATCTTTGGTCCAACGACCATTGTAATTGAAGTTGAAGACAAGGCCCAATTGATTCAAGCCCTCAGTAGCATGAATGGTCAATTGACGGCATCCCTCATTGCAGATGAAGCCGATTTAACTGAATTTTCAGCAGTAGTGCCGATATTGGAAGAAAAAGCAGGACGGTTATTATTAAACGGTTATCCAACGGGTGTGGAAGTCTGTGATGCAATGGTTCATGGAGGACCATATCCGGCAACGTCGGATGCACGTGGTACGTCTGTTGGCACATTGGCCATTGAACGTTATCTACGTCCTGTATGTTATCAAAACTATCCGCAAAGTTTATTACCAGAAGCATTACGTGATGAGAATCCGCTCAATCTCTTAAGATTGATCAATGGTGAAATGACCCGAAATCCAATCTAAAAATATTAAAAGAGACCTGGAAATAGGTCTCTTTTTTATACAAACTGGCTTATTTTGAAATGAAAGTTA
>CANRON010000173.1 GCA_947632245.1 uncultured Ignatzschineria sp.
GTACTGATAAGTTATACTTAAATTGACATCACTCACAAGTTAGAAAAATGGACGCCTTTTAATGTATTTCCAGATACATTAAAACACTGTAGATTAATCCTATTGTGTTATATAAAAGTGTGATCCTAATTATGTCCAAAAAAGCAAAAAAAATAACTTTGTCAGCTTTTGTTCAAACTCGCGTTTCCGATGTCATTAATCCAGAGTCGATTCAGATTTTTCTTCCTAATAACTTTACATACTATATTGAGCCCGTTACGAGAATAGAATTTTCTTTTGATAGGGATCGAGGGATAAAGGAAGTCTTAAAAGCGTTTGAGTACAATATATTTCCGCTTGTCGTTGGTAGTGATGGAGTACCATGGGCAGAAGCAAATATTTATATTTTAGAGAAAATAAAAAATAGCCTAGATCCGGTGATGGCGACTTATTCTTGTATAGCTAGTGACCTAGTTGCCTATAAGGTGTTTTTAGATGAATCTAGGGTGAATTGGACTAATTTTGATAGGAATAAATTACAGAGACCAACATATAGATATCGAACATATTTGAAACTATTAATAGAAAATAAGGAGATTCAAATTTCTACAGCACGTAGAAGGATGAGCTCAATAATAGCTTTTTATAGATGGTTAGAACTAGAAGGGATTTTGCGACCAGAATACCCTATGTGGAAAGACTCAGATCATTATATTAATATTAATAATGATTATGGTGCGCTTGTTACTAAAAAAATAAAAAGTACAGACTTATCAATTAAATTGCCGAATACTAATAATCCTTATCAAAACACAATTGATGATGGGGGAAAGTTACATCCCTTAGTTCCACAAGAACAAGAGTGGTTATTAGATGCATTATTGACACTTAATAATTATGAGATGTTCTTAATCCATTTAGTGGCTTTGACAACGGGAGCTCGAATTCAAAGCGTCTTAACTCTTAGGGTCACTCATGTATCAGCTGACACGTATTCTTTGGATTTAGAGGACATACAAATAGCTGCAGGGCCAGGTACAGGAATTGATACTAAGAATAATAAGCGCATTGTTTTACATATGCCTAAGTGGGTATATAAAAAGCTACATATTTATGTGATAAGTGAAAGAGCAAGAAGAAGACGAGAAAAATCCTCGTTAGGTGAGGAGAATATAAGTTCTCAATATTTATTTTTAAGTAATAGAGGCACTCCTTATTATCAGTCTAGAGAGGAGCTACAGGATTTTAAAAGAGATTTGCTTATCCATCATGTAAAGCATGGGCAAACTGTAAGACAATATATTAGTGAAAGAGTAATACCTTATATACGTGAGAAATATAATCAGCCTGAATTTAAGTATCGTTTTCATGATTTAAGGGCAACTTTTGGGATGAACCTAACTGATATGCAATTAGACTTAGTTTCACAAGGAAGAATAACATTACATGAAGCTCGTGAGTTTGTGAGATCTAGAATGTGTCATGAGTCATCTGGGACTACAGATTTATACCTCCAATATCGTAAAAAAATAGAACATATTAGCGCTATTTCCAATTTGTATAATGATCACTTGCATAGAATTGTTGATAAATATGAGAGTGAAAGTGAATTATGAGCTTAGAACAAAGAAAAGTTAAGACATATGATTTTCCTCTTGTAGAGGGCCTAGAAATATTAAAACCAGAGCAAGTAATTATACGACTCAGCAATGGGAAAACGATAGATATTGGTTCATTATGTTATTTAGTGCGGCAGGAAACTCAAAAAGCGGGATTAAGACGTTGGCGAAATATGAATGGTGGGCTATTAGTTAAAATAGACTCTTTATCTAATCAAAGAGTTAAAGATGTTCGACATTTGTTAAAACATATTTCAAGCTTATTAGCTTTTGGTGGGATAAGATTAGAGACTATTAGAGATCGGGTAACACGATTTATTCCTTTTATGTATTGGATCGATAGTCATGGGTACTACGATGTATTGCATAATATTGATGTGGCAAGAGAATCTTTATACCAATATATTTATTATTTGAAAGAGCGAAGTCTACGTAATGAAATTTCTATTAATAGTGCGGCACGACAGCAAGATAGTGTAATTCGATTATTATCCGACGTATTGGAATATGAGGAGTTAAAAAATAATTTACCCTTAATAAGGGTCTGTAGGGCGATAAAAAAAACTACTGAGCCACCATGTGAAAACGAACAGGGCAAGGTATTATCTTTATGTAATTCTCTTTTTGATGGATTAACTACCTTAGTCCTTGATTATAAGCTATACCCATTCCCATTAGCCATGCCCAATTACTTGGGGTTTGATAATAATTTATTGTGGGTTTTTCCAGCTGAATTATGGTTTATGCACCCAAAGAAAGCTAATCAAAAGCGAAAAATGTGTTTGGGATATAATTATCAGTCGGGTGTGTTAAACACGCTAGAGCAGATTAATTCATTAAGAGTTTCTCCAGCTACATTTCTACAAAGTAATTTAATAATTTTAAAAGCTGCTCAAAAAAATATTCTTACAGCAAATAAAAATAATCGAGATAGTCAGAGAATACACGTTGCGACAATTGCACTCAATGTATTCATTATTCTATTTATGGCTCAAACAGGTATGAGTTGGTCGCAACTCTTAAATTTACAATGGACTGATGATTTTGATATTTCACGTGAAAAACAATCTTTTCGTACGATTAAATGGCGTGCTAATGGAAAGATGTGTTATTTCGAACTATCGGTTGAGTTTATGCCAAAGTTTAAGCGTTTTATCTCGTTGAGAAACTATCTTTTAAATAATCGGGTTTTTGAATACTTATTCTTCACTTTGGGGGAAAGGGGGCTGGGAGATCCCAAAATAAAAATAGGAGAGATAACAGGCATATATGAAATATTAAAAAGAGTTAATCCGGATATAAAAATTATAGGAGCAAGAGCTTGGCGAGCAGCTAAAAGTGATTGGCTTATAAGGAATACAGATATTTCAACAACTGCTTTAGTATTACAAAATACAGAAAAAACAGTTATATCTTCATATATAGCAGGAACAAAAAGCCAACAATTAGAAGAAGTATCACAGTATTTGAATAATCTTTCAGATGTAGTAATTAATAGAAAATTGGGGGGAGAGTCAACTCTTCAAGGAGTCATTGGACAGTGTATATCATATGGACAACCATCAAAACTTGATGAAATATCAAGATTGGAGCCAAATTGTCTTGAGCCTGAAGGCTGTTTATTTTGTGATAAGTATAGGATTCATACTGATTTGATTGATATCAGAAAACTACTTAGTTTTCAGTTTTACATTGAAAAAACTTCCTGGTTAGTTGGGGGAAATGTTAATCAATATAAAGTAATTCACAATATTATGCAGAGATTAAATGACATTATAGATGAGTTGTCTACACATAATAAAGACATTATAAGTCAGGTGAAGAGTGAAATAGAGGATGGGGAACTTGATATTTATTGGTCTAAAAAAATAGAATTATTGATGGAGTTAGGATGGGTAGTATAAATGTATTCAAAATAGATGCTAAATTGATTTTACCAAATGGCGCATTACCTCCAGATTCATTTCGGTTTGAAAGTAAGGTTTTGCCTTCTAATGATTTTGTTGTTAGTAGAAATCGAGAGGGGGACATAATATCAGTATATGGAGATGATATATGGGACTTCACGGTGTATCAGCCAGAGGGAAAGCCCAGTAATTTACAGTTTATTTATTGGGATACTGGATCATTTACATTGCAACGGCGTAAGTTATTAGATGAAATAAAGCATGTTTTTTTTATATTAATTTGGTTGAGAGATAAAAACCCCTTAAGTATCGGTACATTACGAAATTATTTAGGTGTAGTACGAGTGGCGGCTAATTTTGCAGAGTATAGAGAGATTAGTTTAAAGGCACTTATTAGTGATGAAATATATTTTTTAGAGTTTGTAAGATCTCAAAATTCAGGGTGGTTAATCGAGACGTTTTCTTCCTTATTGTTGTTATTAGCAGGGAGTAGTCACAAAAAATTAGCTGTTGAAATTGTTAATCAAGATACGATTAACTTACTTAGGAAGCATAACAAAGAATATAGAAGTAATTTAAAGCAACATACCCCAATCCCAACCCAAATTTACTCTGAAAT
>CANRON010000174.1 GCA_947632245.1 uncultured Ignatzschineria sp.
GAGGCTGTTTTAATATAAAAACACTTACTGTTGTTGTACATTTAATAGTTTCGACTTTTATAAGGATCGCAGTAAGTTAGTGTGTTTTATGGTGGTAAAGTACCCCAAAGTAACTTTTACAAACTGTGTAAGCTCCCCCAAAAAAAGTACAGTTTAAAAATATAAAAATGATAATTTAAAATAGTCAATCTATCTAAATTATCATCTTATTTCGGAGTTCGATTTATTTTGCCGTTATAGAATTGATTTTTATCACAGCATTTTCGGATTGTAGTATAAAATTAGAATAGTCGTTTTATAAAATTTATAATCAATATAATATATAAAGCTATAATAAGTAATATTATAATCCACTTGAGTATGTCATATAGAGAAGTCATGATAACCAAGGTACTCCATCCCATTCATCGCTAAACCAGAAACAACAGATAGAATCTAAAAACCTCGGAACTCCTAATAACCTATGTGTTGCCAAACAAGCTGCTTCGCATATTCTTCTAACTCCTCCACTAAAATTTTCTGTAGTACTAATACTTACAGGGCTAAAAACCAAATCGGCTTGATTACTTAAAGAACCATTGCTTTGAAGAGTTAAAGTAACGAGATCGTTATTTGGTAATCCAATTTCTATTTCATTACCTACAACATTTACAGGTATTTTTGAAGCTAACTCTTCATCATAAAACTCGTATAGATGATCGTCAAAAAGTACTACTGTATGTTTCACATCTGTTGATGTAAATCCTTCATCTAAATAATTGATAGTATCTAAATTTGCAGGGATATATTCTTCCCACGCTAAAGCTTCGGTAACATTAGATTTTAAGGCTATAGGATTTTCATCTTGTACGTCGGTTTTTGGCTTTTCACATGAAAAAGCAGAAAACACTAAAAATAATATCGAAAATTTCCTCATAACAAATTATATCTATGATTAAACATCTCAAATATAATGAATTATGATAAATATGTGAAGTTAAATCTTTGAAGTTTGTATTTTACTAATTGCCTCTGTCCATAAATATTTTTAAGCGTATAAATTCAAAAGTTCAATTTTAACGAAAAATTCAAACGTATAGAAGTTGTTTAATTGTACAATACAATTATATTTCGATTGTGTCCTTTAATCCTTTTAGAAAAATGGTCAAGATCATCCATGTTGAACCATAAAAGCGTTTTCAAGTGTTCCTATAGATGATTTTCTGCGAAGCAGTTGTATCTCTAAAAAGTATTTTCGTTTGTAATTTTAATTTTAGTACTTTCCATTTTAAAAATATCTCTAGAAAATATTTTAGAAGCTCGTTTTGTCTTGTAAGTTATATCTATACAAATCATTATGTAGAATTGTGTAATATGGATAAAGGAACGAAAGTTAATATTTTTCTATCTCATGAGTATTTAGACACATTTGGAGCATTGTAATTAATTCACGAAGCAAAATTATTAATCCATATAATTCTTGGTATAAAGCTGTCCTTTTGAATATTGGCAACCTCAGCACATTTACTTTCTTCGACTTCATCTTTGAATGTAAAAGAGCTTCATTTTGCGCTTGAATAGAAATTCTAAAAATGCTTTTGCCCGATGAATCTTTCCAAAATCATTTTTAAAATCTCAATTGTCAGGCTTAAACGCCTGTTTTTGTTCTTGAATTATTAGATCATTTTCCAAATCTACCGGTAAAAAGACAGCTAAGTTAAAGCGGGCATCCGGCACATCTTCCAAACAAAAAGACTACGACATAAACGGTTTCCTCCCTAAAGGTTCCCTCCATTTATTTCGTTTCCTTTTGGTTTTTCTTTTGCCTGCTCAAACTATCTGCTTTCTTTTTCCGGTTTTCTTTTGGAAAAATGATGGGGGAGGGATGTGGGTAGAAGCGTTTGCTTCGAGGTAATCCAATTGAAGCTAACGTGAAGTAAAATCATTTCAGACAAGGGATTTATCGGTGATATTGGTTCTATCAATTGTTTTGTGAGCGTGTTTTTTTAATTGTCTGCTTTTCTTTAAAGTTTTTAAGCTTTATTCTTCGGGTGTTGTACAGCTTTGAGCAATATAAACTGTACATAGCAATTTATATTTTGCTGTTCTTATGTATGTAGGTATTTAACGGCTTATGTAGGTGCATCCTTACATCCCTGTGTGTTTATATATTTACGCTTTTATAGTTTTACAATATTATGTTTTTACATATTTACATATGTATGTCTTTACTTATTTAAGTATCTATGTATGCACGTAGTTATGTCCGTACGCTTATATCTTAAAAGGTTGAGTTTTTTTATTGATACAACTTCATAAAGATTATCTTCAAGGAACTTTTATAACTACAAATATCACCAGCACATCTGTAGTTTTCCATTTGGTAGCTTTTGGCTTTCAAAAGCGTCATTTGTCTGGCTCTTCAAGTACAGTTTTCTTAACTGTTCTTCTTTAATTTGTAAGTCTTTTCGAAAGAATTATCAGGCAAAGCTTAATGGATTGCTACCTGAATAATATGCTTTAAAGTAAGTTGAGGTTTTGTTTGATAATAGCTGAAAATAGTAATTTTTCAGAGTGAGCAAACTCCATAGAAATATAAAGATGAAAAGATAAATCTAGATTTTTTAAAATTAAAATGGCGTACTAATGATAATATTTTGGGAACATACGAATGTTTTGAAAAAAGCAAGCGGGAGTTGGGCAGAGCCCTACTCGCTTGCCCCTTTGCTGGTGCTGCGGGGTGCTTTGGTATACTCTGGGTATACAACGGGCTTTCCTGGCTGCCGAGACAGCGATTTAGGTATACGCACGGGTATACCGGTTATTAGAGGATATATATTTTTGAAAATTGAATTTTTATGAAACAGAACGATACCAACAGTATCCGCTATCCTAAAGAAATTGATGATAAGCTGGATAAGCTTGCTAAAAGCTTTAAACGAAGTAAGAAAGAATTTTTCTGTCAGATGGTCGACTATTTTTACCGCAGTAAAAAAGATCCTTCTGATCCGGGCGATGAACTGCTGAAGCGGGAACTGTCCGCAGGCATTAACCGAATTTTGTCCTTTATCAAGCAACAGGAGAAAGATTTTCTTTTGCCGGTGTTTTCGGATGTGGGGTTGCTAAAGGTTGTTTTCACAAAGCATCAAGATGTTTTGGAGAGGATAGGGAGGCATCTTCTTTCAGAAAGTGAAAAAACTACTCTTCTTACCAAACGTAATGAGCAGATTATAAATGGGTTGAAACATATCATTTCAAAACAGAAGGAAAAAGAATTGCTTAAAGAACAATTTGGTCGGTTACTCGATTATTACATCAGCCAGCGGGAAGAGATGGGTTGGACAACTTCTTCCGTAAAAAAAGAAGAACTTACTGCTCACACAAAGCAGTCAATTAAAAATTTGTAGCATTATGTTTATAAATATTACAGATTCAGAAACAGGAAACAATAAAGGCAGTTCTGCCCAGTTGGTAAACTATTTAGAGAAGGAAAACCGTAATGCTCTTAAAGAAGATAGCAGTAGCGAATTATGGTTTAATGAGGCGAGTAGAAATATATATCCACAGGAAGTGCGGGTGAAAATAGATAACAACATTGCCAAGCTTGGCAGAAATGATGCAAAGTTCTTTTTGGTTAATATCAGTCCCTGCCAAAAGGAAATTGCTTTTTTAAAGGAACGTTATGGAGAACAAGGTGCAGAAGATAAGCTGAAAGAATACGCTGTAGCTGTTATGGATGCGTATGCACAGAATTTTAAACGGTCGGGAATAGAAAGCAGCAAAGATTTATTGTGGTATGCCAAATTAGAGCGTAATCGTTATTATAATCATAGCGATCCGGAAGTGAAAAATGGAACAGCAAAGGTCGGTGAACCTAAAGAAGGCGAACAAATGCACGTGCAGGTTATAGTCAGTAGAAAAGATAAAACCAATAAAATTAAGCTGAGTCCCATGAACAATTCGCGTGGTAGCAATAAACAGCATTCTGCAAAAATAGGACAGTTTAACAGGGTGGCTTTTAAAAATTCTGGTGAGCAGGTTTTTGATGAAATGTTTGGTTTGGATCGGTTGTTGAAAGAATCGGTCAACTATGCACTCACCATGAAAAACGGTACAACTGATGAAAAAAGAGCCATAAATATTTTGGATCAGTTGGAAACAGATAGCTCCGAAAAGGAAATTAAGTTTGATCTCAACATGGTAAAAACTGTTTTTACAGGTAATCCTTCTGAAACTGTGGAGTTAGCTGATCTTATTGATAATTCTATATCAGATCTTTTTAGTGTTTTATTTTCTTCAGATCCATCGGTGTATGAGAATGATCAGGATCAGCTTCCACATTTTAAAAAGAAAGGGAAGAAGAGGAGGAGGTCTTAGGGATTAAAGTGTGATTTTCCTGTGAATATTGATTATAAACAGAGTGATGTCTGTATGAACCTAAATAGTTTTAATTTAAAGACTTATATTATTTCACTCGTTAATGTAAATCTTATTCAATTTTAATGGATTCAACAATCTTTTTAAATAGCTTGCTGTTGTCTTCTTTTTCTGAATCCATAAATGTAATTTGATAAAAAGCATCATCTACGGGTACGGCATATACCTTAAGTTTAACTTTTTCTTGCCCGTTATGGGCTGTTAGTGTGTAGTCGCACATTGCAACAACACACTGCTTGCCATCGATATATTTAACAGCTGGCTGCTCTATAAACTTAAAGTCTGGAAAAATATCTTTCATACCCGAAAAACTTCTTTCAATACTTTTCTTAAAATCCTCAAAAGATGCTGTACCGTTATTTTTCAATACAATCTTAACGGTAGGTATTACACCGTGTCTGCTGTTAATGGGGTATTTGAAAAAAGTCACTACTTGATAGGTACCCTTATGAGTATCAATAAGTTTTTTTAAAGTTGCTTTGTCAAGTTTAATGTGCTCTTTCAGGTTTTGTACGGTTTCACCTTCCGCAGCAACAATCCATTTGTTGGGCTGGTCTATAGAAAAACCTAACCGTTCGTTTTTAAAGGTAGTTTGTGCATTGCAAATATTGTAAACAAAAAGAAGCGAAATAAGTATGATGTGTTTCATTGTATGTGTTTTCAGCTGTTAATAATCTTACTTCGTTTCGGAAGTAATTTTCATTTCTTTCAAAACCCTTCCTAACGCACCTGCAGTTCCGTCTTTAACTGTACGTTCCGCAGTAGGAAAAGCAAAATACGAATTTCCCATATGTGTATTGTGTTTTGTATGCAGCAGCAATGCACCTTCTGCATTGTAGTACTGCATTTCAACTTCAGTGTCCTCGCTTACACCGATCGGGATAAACATACTGCTGTATGGCACATTCAAAAATTTTAGCTGTGTTAGCAGCATTCCGTCAAGGTTGTGCTGGGTGCAAAGTTCTTTAATGCTGTTACTGTCTGCGCTATCAAATCCTTCAAAACCATCAACGTAAATTTTGGTCGATGCTATTTTATGTTTATCCAGAAGCTCGGTAGTGGTTAGGTCATACACACGCGTACTGCCCTTTACAATCTTTTCCATGATTTCTTCATTGGCAACCTGACTGAAACCTATACGCAAAGGTTTAGCTATTTTTGTTTCATTTCTATAAAGGGTATTTGTACCCATAGCACCGCAACCTGTTAAAAATAAAGTGAGTACCAACGCGGCAAAAATCCTAAAGTAAGTTTTCATAAGTGGACTGTTTAGTGGGTGCAATATAGCATAAAATAAAATTATTGGAATTGGTATTTTAATGGTGTTTAAAAACAAGATTCTGTTATTTCTTTTCTTCTAATAAATTTTCCGATTTTAAATAAAAATACTTTAATTCAATCCACACTAATTCAAAGCGCCATTGGTATCAAATCGACAGTTAAATTGTTGAAACCGAAAGGTTCACGGCTTCCGAGTTGTAAAATAAAGCCTAGGCGTAAACAAGCGTAAGCTAATCGGTTGGTCGGTGCGCCTGATGAACCGCGATTAGTTAGCTTGTAAGGCATTATTTAACCGATTTTAGACCGAGGCACGACCAAAAAGAAAAGATTTTTGTTTCTTTTGACCTCTCAAACCATAAGGTTCACGACTTCCAAGCTGGAAAATAAAGCCTGGGCGTAAAAGAAGAGGAAAACCGAAATGCATTTAAAACTAACAATGGAGATCTCAAAGCCAAATATTTTTAATACTCGAAATCCACGTCAGTTCACGCCCAGTCGCGAACCGAATGCGGTAGAGTGTCAGTAAAAGCATCCACTAAATGTACCACATTGAAAACCTGTGTACATTTCAAGCAAAACAGAAGTTCTTCAATTTACACCGACACCTCAACAAATCAACAGTTAAACGAATCAACAATTCATTTGGTAACACCAAACACCCAACATCAAGCACCCAACATATAAACAAATCAACGATTCAACTTTTTATCGCCCGAGCACCAAGTCCAAAGTGCGTGTATACATGGAGCAAAGTACGAGGGAAGCGAAACTAAATCAACAATTCCCCAAATTGTGTCTTTCCAAAAAAATCTAATTCCCAGCTATACCGCTTTACAAAAGCGTCTACAAATCAGTGTCAAGCACGGAATGACAGGGAGTATAAGAACTAAATTTAATTCAGTATTATAATTTATGATTATTCTGTGCACAAAGTTCAGATAATCATTTAACTATTCCTCTTCTTTATCTAAATTTTCAATAAACAATGTAGGAGCTTCACTTGTGATCACTTTAAACAAACTGGCAAAAGTTTTGGGATGCAAATCACCATAGATAGCCGCCAGTTCTTTAATAGTTTTTTTTCGTAATTTTTTATCTGTTTTTAGATCTGTAACTGCTTGTTGTATGCGTAAACTATTAATATAAGTGCTGAAACCGCTTTTATATTCGTTTAAAAACGGGGAAAGCGTACTGCGGGTAGTATTTAATTGCTTCGCTAGATCATCTAAATTTACTGAACCTAAAAAGCCTTTTTCCTGCTCGAAAACATTCAATCCATCTAATAACCTTTGGTCTGTTGTCGATAAAACAGTAGTGCTTTTCGCCTGTTGCTGCGTTTCAGGCTTTTCACTTTCAACAACTCTTTCTGTTTCTCCAACCTCAACTGTTTCTAATGTTTTTTCAATTTCAAAAATTTCCTTATTAGCTATCTCTTTATTTGCAATTTTAGTAACTTCCGTTTTTTCTATTACTTCGCTTATATTGTTTTTACTTTTTTTCCAAAATAAATAAGCCGCTATTATTAAAAAAGCCCCACCTATAACGCTTATCCACAAATTGTATTTACTTACTAATTTTTGCCATTGTGATGTTATTTTTTTACTTTCTAAATCTTGATGTAAAATGCTTGTAATGCTTTGCTGCTCTTTTTCAAACTGTTGGTTTAATGCCATAAGGCTATTTGTAGCATTTAATTGCAGTTGCGGTTGGTTGGTTTCATTGTAATAGGCTATTAAATAATCGTACGTTTCACGCAACTCATAGTTTAAAAACTTTTTTTCTTTAAAAAGCGTGTCTATTTTTGTAAAATAGACCATCGCTTCGGCTCTTTGGTTTTGCTGCCAGGCTATTTTACCCAAATACAAATAAATAACATGCTCATTGGTAAAATCACCGTTTTGCTGTATAGTAGGTAATGCTTTTTTAAAAAAGTTGTGTGCCCTAGCATAATCTTTCTGTAAAAAAGCCAAACCGCCATTTATATACTCTAAATAGGCGATTTCTAATTGCTTGTCTTTAGGTTTCAACAAGCCAACTGCTTGCTGGCTTTCTTTAATAGTAGTAGCAAGTTTATCTATATCTTTTAACTGCCAATAGGTTCCACCTAAATTGTATAATGTATTTATATAACCACGTAAGTGGTTGTAGTCTTTTTTGGTTTTATAATAATTTTTAGCTTGGGTAAAATACGTAATAGCTTTAGTGTAGTGCCGTGTGTGATGGTAAATATTACCAATATCTATACGTACAGCATTTAAATTATATAAATTATTTATTTCTTCATTAAATGCTTCCGATTCTATGGCATAGTCTAACGCATTTTTAAAATCGCGGTAATCATAATAAAATACGGTGCTTCGGTTTAAAAAATCACCTTTTATGCTGTCGTTATCCATTTTTTGCACCAATGGGTGCATTTGGTGCAGCAACAAAGCAGCATTGGCATAAGGAATTATAAACGATTTTTTTTCTAAGGCACGGTATTGTTCTAACTGGTTGTTTTCGGTACGGGCTTTTTGATAATATACATCTAAATATTGTACTTTTTTTTCGTTAGAAACCGTGTCATTTTTTATCACTTCCCAAAGGCTTTTATAAGAATCTGACATTTCTTGCCCAAATGAGCAAAACGGTAGCAGAAAAATTATCCACAGGAGGGATAAATTATCCAATACAGGGAATAAATTGTCCAACTTTTTAAAAAACATTCTTAATTTTTTTTAAAACTACGCAAAAGTACAAAAAAATAATTAACAGCACCCTTTTACTTCACAACACACTGATTTTAAAAACAATAATATTAAAAAAAGTGAAACTATAAATGGAGAAAATTATCCAGGGAGGGAATAAATTGTCCAAAAAAGGGAATAAATTATCCAAATTTAAACAAATGGATAATTTGTTCGTTTGTTGTTTTAAAATCGGTTCATATTTGTAACCGAAACAAAAGCTACCCGGGAAGCGTTATTAAAAAACTCCGAAAATTTATGAAACGATTTTTTTTATATGCTGTAGCAATTACTGCTTTATGCAGCTCGTGCGAAACAGAAGACGAAGTATTCGCAACAGAAACAAACAAACAAAGCAATACTTTGCATCAGGCAAAGGGTGTTCAGGCAAACGATTACCAAACCTATCAAAGTATTTTAAACAGCTTTGAATATAACCACCAACAAACATATCAGGAAAACCTGCTGCTGTTTGAAGAGCACGTAAACCGGCAAATGCTAAATTACGTACCAAAAGAAACATATAAATATGAAAAGATAGATACGGAACAACTGTTAGTATTGCAACAGGTAGATGCCGATTACATCGAAAAGCTTGTTTATACCAAACCAACCAAACAGGCAATTTATGCAATAATAGGCAACCGGTTTAACAGTGATATGGTGGAGCTGATTACCAACGAAAGCGAACGCAATTTAATAGAAACCTTGTTTGCATTGAACAGCAACGGTAACGGCGATGATGATAAATGGAATGGTAAAAGAAATATTGCCTTTGCTTATGGCTCACAATACAGCTTAACCCAGGCTGTATTGTATGCAGGAGCAATAGAACTATCAGTCAAATAGTCTTAAAGTCGAAAGTTCGAGCTTGTCGAGAACCGCAACCTCTCAATTCAATAAGTAACAACATACATAAAATAACAAAGAATAAAAAACTGAAAAAGAACTATTTTACCTATTTGTTTCGGAGAGCCGGTAGTCGCGAATACCGGTTAAGAAACAAATGATAAAAAGCCGATTACAGCGGGTTACCTGTAAAACATTTTTAACTGTAGTTTATAAAATAATAAAAACAAAACTGCACAAATTAATTTTAAAATGAAAAATTTTAAAAAGTTTACAATTGGTATGATTGGTGCAATTCTATTAAGCACTGGATTGTACTCTTGTAGTAATGATGATGTTACAAAAGAAACAGAAGAAAATCTTCAAGAAAATCTTCAAGGCAAATCTTTAGAGTCTAAAGTCTCTTCAATGCGAATAGATAATGGAATACCTTCGGCAAGCTCTAATAATATTCTTGTATTTGAAAGTAGAGAAGCATTAGAGAATGTTTTTAATGAAATGACTCAAGAGTATGATAAATATAATGAGGTATTAGATCAAAAAATTCCTAATGATTTAGAAGATGATGATTTAGAAGATTTTATTATCAAAAATAATCTGGATGAAGATTACACTTTAAATAATTTTGAAAAACAGTTCGGTTTTAAATCCTTAAGAAAAACAATTAATGAAGCAGAAGTAGCTTGGTTAGAAACTCAAGGAGAAGTAATGGATGTAGATACTGACCCAGACAATCATTTTATAGTAAGTGATTTTGAACGTACATTGTTAAATGAAGGATCAGAACTTATCGTAAAAGATGCAGAGAAAAGACCTATAATATTTAAATATTTTGAATGGGGACACATTGAGATTTCGAATTTAGATACAGAAATCTTAAGAGAGATTAACCAAGGGAATATTAATGACCCACAAGTGCTTGAAAATATGGCGGCTAGTAAAAGTTTCCTTAAAATTTTTTGGAAAAATAAAGATGGACTTATTATCTCAGGTTGTAGAAGAAGTGGAAGCAAAGTAGACTATTACTATTATGGTGGTAAGCAAATAAAAGGCTTTACTAGTCAAAACCAAGGTATTTTTGACAAGACATTAGTTGCTAAAACTAAAGGATATCAATGGAAAAAGGGTAAATGGAAAAATAGAAAGTTATGGGTACATGCTGGCGTTTCAGGTCTAAATAGAGGAGATTGGAAAGTAAACCATAACTGTGTTGATGTAATTGATGGTGCTGCCCGTTGGAAAGATTTAAAAAGATACAAGTTAGAATATCGTGAACCTAATCCAAACCCAATAAGCATGTATGTAACCAATAACTCTGTGTATTCATATCATAGTGAAGGTGGTGTTAGTTTCTTTGTAGACTTTTATGATTATAATACCGTTCAGTGGTAAATATAACATTGCATAAATAATACTTCCTAGCCTACATTTGTAATGTTAGGAAGTAATTTTAAAATAATTTAGTACTATGACAAAAATAAAATTAACAATACTGTTTGTATTAACTGTTTTTAACTCAGGCTACGCACAAAATAGCTCAAAATTATTTTCAGAAACAAAAAAAACATCTTATTTTGTTGGATATTCTTCTATTCAATTTCATAATTATAATAATGGAAACTTCATGAAATATAATAATTCTACTGCTATAAGTTTAGGATTAGATTATCGTTTTTTTGAACGTAAGAATCACCAATTTACTGCGGGAGCTCTTCTAAATTACAGCACGTTGGAATACCGTTTGAATAATAATTTTACTGATACGGGCGCAGAAATATTTCTAGAAGTTCCAGTAAGATTCGAATATAATATAGTGTTAACAGAAAAACTTTATGTAACACCTAGTGCCGGTTTAAACTTTAGTGCTTATCTAAACTCTGAGCAAAGATATTTCCAAAATTATTTTTACGAAGGAGGTAGTTACGAAACGATGATTCAAACAAAGCCTTTTGCACTAGGTGGTAATGCAAACGTAGCTCTGAATTATAAAACCTCTAAAGGCATTTTTGGTATTAATGCTGGTTATTCAACTTCATTAAATGATGTTTATGGAGTAAATCATACAAATATTGACAATAATTCTTTTTACTCACAAGATTTAAAACGTAAGTTTGTAACTTTCGGCTTAAAATTTACACCTAAAAAATAAAAATTATGAAAAAAATAATATGTAGCTTTCTATTTATTTTAGCTTTGAGTTCATGCAATAATGACGACAATATAACTTTACAGCAAGAAAACACAGTAGAAAACACCATTAAAGGTAAATGGTTTTTCTACGGGGAAGAAGAGTTAGATGCAAATGGAAATGTAGAAGCCTTTTGGGACCTAAGTGAAAAAGAATGTAATTCTGGATTTATTATTTTTAAGGAAAACTATTTGAAAGATGAAGAACACGCAGATCCAAATGAAGCGTGTGAAAAATTTGATGTTCCTGGAATTTGGAAATATGAGAAACCTACCAACATCCTAACAATAATTGATGAAGAAGATGGCTATATTGTTAAAGGCACAATAATTACTATTAATGAAAACGAATTAAGAATAAAGCTTACGCAGCAAGGTGATGACACCGATTTTGAAGACTGGAATACACATATGATTTTTAAAAGAAGATTATGATGATACTATGAGACTAATAATACAAAACCTTGTTAATACAAATACTAACAAGGTTTTGTATTAAATATAAATTGTAAAAATTAAATTATTATTTCCATTCTTATCATATTTTGTAAATGCTTGAGGAGTTTCAATCAAATGTAGCATCCCTCCATTAGCAAAAGCTTCACCCTTATGCCAAACTTAAGTTGCTTAGCACAAAATTATCAATAGAAATATTTAGTAAGCATAAGCAAGATACAAACGACAGCAGTTACATTAAAAACAATAAACAATAAACAATGAAGCTACTAAAAGAATACCTACCCCATACGTTAGCCGTTTTAGGAATAATTTTAATAGCAATAGGGTTAATATATTAAACGTTATTGCCTATAGTATTACTAGGTTTATACCAAACAAGTGTAAGCTCCCCCAAAAAAAGTACAGTTTAAAACGAGAAAAATTATTAATTTTAAACTAAACTGTAATTATGAAGAGTAGTAAATTTAGTCCCACTCAAATCTCGAAGATCCTTCAAGAATTTGAATCTGGAAAAGATATTAATACAATTGTTAGAGAACATGGAGTTAGCAAAGCTACGTTTTATAAGTGGCGTCAACGCTACGGCGGTATGGAAGCAAGTGAATTAAAGAAAATAAAAGCTCTTGAAGAAGAAAACGCCAAGCTCAAACGGATGTATGCTGATTTGGCTTTAGAATTAGATATGGCTAAATACATCATTGAAAAAAGCTTTAAAGCCTTGCCATAAAAGAGCTATTATAAAAGATGTTTTGACAAAAGCCAAATAGTTCTACCATTACAATATACATCAATTCAATATACAGTATACAAACACCCCTACATCAGTCATCCAACACCCAACATCTGTCACATAAACGATTCAACGAATCAACGGTTTATCGATTCAACCACAAACCAAGTCATAATCTGTGAATCTGTGGTGAGTAAAATCCTTCCAACGGTGCCTGAGCCCGCGGTCACTGAGCCTGTCGAAGTGTCGAAGGCACACCCCGCACCAAACATCCAG
Source organism: uncultured Ignatzschineria sp. (assembly GCA_947632245.1). GTDB lineage: Bacteria > Pseudomonadota > Gammaproteobacteria > Cardiobacteriales > Wohlfahrtiimonadaceae > Ignatzschineria. Next base: position 12,928 of record CANRON010000174.1, read on the forward strand.
CACCCAACATATAAACGATTAAACACTTCAACAAATCAACATTTCCTTCCAAATTATGTCTTTCCAAAAAAATCTAATTCCCAGCTATACCGCTTACAAAAGTGTCTACAAACCCTAATATCTTATGCAAAATTCTATCTCCTATTTCCTTCGATTTTAAAACGCTCGGTCTTCCTTCAACTCTTAGTGCCAGAACTTCTTTGCGTAGAGGTTCTCGCTCTGTAAACAAATAGTTTTCAATCAGCTTCTCTGTTTTTTCTTCCGAAAGATTCTCTGACTTAACCAGTTCATCTAATGCTTTGTCTTGTTCTACAGCCCAGAATTTTTCAAATTCTTCTGGAATGGTGTCTTTGTCGTCAATATTTGGCAGACTCTCCTGTATAAACTTTTCAATAAGCTCTCTTTTACTTCTTAACGATACTTCTGTGTTCAAAAGGTTGAATATATCTTTTTCAATAGTTTCCTTATCTTTAAGATTGTTTTTCGATTGAAAGTTGATTAATAGCTGAAGTATGTAGGTTACATTAATGGTATCCCGTCTTATCAGTTCCAATTCAAAATCTATGTCGTTTAAAATAGATATCTTTTCAGGTGCAGGATCTGTATCTAATCGGTCTTTTAAATCCAAATATTTACTGGTATAATCTGCAAAAAGTTGCTCTTCCATTTGTAAATCATCCCAGTCAAATTCGGTATAATGACTCATTTTTTTATGCAGACGCATCATGGCACGGAAAGCCAGAATAAATTTCAATTTGTCATCTTCCGTATATAAAGCATCTACAGCTTGTACTTCAGGAACAATAGTAAGCAGTTTTTTCACCGCGTCGTTAAACTGCTCAACATACTTTTCGTATGGCTCAACAATAATTTCGTCAATCGCTTCTTTATTGCTGAATAGGGCAATAGCCTCGTCTGTTTTATCTTTCAGATTTCTGAAACACACAATATTACCCTGTGTCTTATTTTTGTCTAATATACGGTTTGTACGGCTAAAAGCCTGTATCAATCCATGATATCTAAGGTTTTTGTCAACATACAGAGTGTTCAGGTGCTTACTGTCAAATCCTGTCAAAAACATATTTGCAACTAACAGAATATCCGTTTCATTTTGTTTTGACTTTTTTGCAACGGCATTGTAGTAATTGTAAAACCCTTCAGTGTCTTTGATGTTCTGTTTTTCATTAAATAAATCATTGAAATCCTGAACATAATTTTCCAGAAGTTCCCTACGATGAGGTATGGTTTTGTTGCCGTATTCAGGTGCAGGTTCCGCTGCAAGATTATATTGTTCTGCAATTTTTTCTTCTATTTCTTCTTCATTCTGTGCATAGCTAAAAATAGTAATTACTTTTAAATCGTGCGATCCCGCTAGTCTTTTACGTTTAAATATCTCGTAATACTGAATTACAGAATCTATATCCTGTACGCACATCATGGCACAAAATTTCTTGCTCTGCGTTTTCTGGTCGTGGTGCTGTATAATATAATCTACAATAGCTTCTTTGCGCTCTGGAGCTTCAAAAACTTCCGTTTCATTTATCTGCTCCACTTTCAAATCAACAATATGTTCTTTCTGTTTAAAAGTCTGAATATATTCTACAGAGAATTTTAATACATTCTCATCACGTATAGCATCTGTTATTACATATTTGTGCAGACATTTTCCAAAAAGACTCGCAGTGGTTTTTTCGCCGTCAGCATTTTCTGGTAAAATAGGTGTTCCTGTAAAACCAAACAGTTGTATATTGGTAAAATAGTTCACAATATTCTGATGTATATCACCAAACTGTGAACGGTGGCACTCGTCAAAAATAAACACCATCCGTTCATTTTCAACCGACTTCATTTTTGATAGATTTCTGCCGGAAATTGCATTGTTCAATTTCTGTATGGTAGTAACAATGATACGTACATTCGGATCATTAATTTTTTTGATCAGATCATCTGTATTCGTTGCCGAACTTACCGAACCTTTGCTGAATTTATCATATTCTTGATTAGTTTGGTAGTCAAGGTCTTTTCTGTCAACAACAAAAACTACTTTTTTAATAGCCGGAATTTTAGATAAGATCTGACTGGCTTTAAAACTGGTTAAAGTTTTACCGCTTCCGGTAGTGTGCCATATATAGCCGTTCTTTTCTATGCTGTAACCGTTCAGTATTTCGTTTTCCTGTACTTTTTTAATAATACTTTCTACTGCATAATATTGATAGGGGCGAAGTACCATCAACCGCTGCTCGGTTTCATTAAGCACAATGTATTTGCAGATCATTTTGCTTATATGGCAGGGTTCCAAAAAGGCATCAGTAAAACCGTTAAGTATATTGTTTAACGGATTATTCTGTTCGTCCGTCCAATGAAAAGTTTGTAGGTATTCCTGTTTGTGTTTACCGAAATTGCTGAAATATTTAGTATTCACACCATTGCTTATAATGAACAGTTGAACAAAATGAAACAGACCTTTTCCTGCACTAAAGCTGTGTTTTGTATAGCGGTTTATCTGGTTAAAGGCTTCCTTCATTTCCAAGCCTCGCCTTTTCAGTTCAATTTGTACTAAAGGCAGTCCGTTTATCAGTAATGTAACATCATATCGGTTTTCATATTTCCCCTGTTGGGTAATCTGGTTGGTTACCTGATATTCGTTTTGGCACCAGTGTTCAACATTTAAAAATTCAAAATAAAGATTATCTCCGTTATCACGAATAATATGGTGTTTCTTTTCACGTAGTGTTTTCGCTTTCTCAAAAACAGATCCCTTATTCAGTATGTTCAGTACCTTTTCAAATTCACTGTCGCTAAACTTTATGTGATTATGCTTTTCTAACTGGGTTTTTAAATTTGCCAGTAAAGCGTTCTCATCAGCAACTAAAACATATTTGTAACCCATCTTTTGCAGTTGGGCAACTAGTTGTTCTTCTAAGATCTGTTCGGACTGTTTACTCAAAATAATTATGAATTAGGAGTTTATCTGTTCTTTTTGTGTATTCACAAATTTAACAAAATAATGTTTGCTCCTAATCCATAATTCTAAAACTTATCTCAGTGCTTTAAACATCTGTTCAATCGCCTTCTTTTTCTGTTCCATATTGGGGTGCACATATAGGTTTAAGGTTGTACTTATGTTAGAGTGGCCCAGCAATACACTCACCGTTTTGTAGTCGCAGTTGCTCTCAATACAACGTGTGGCAAAGCTGTGCCTTAAGCCGTGAAACTTCAGTTCCGGCATCTTTAACTCTTTCATCAGGTTCTTGTAATAGCTTCTGTAGGTTCGTGGTTCGGTGGGCTTGGCATCATTTGTTAATACAAAGAACAACGGATTCACAATCTTTTTAAAAGGTTTCAATATCCGCAGTAAATCCTTACTTATCGGAATCTCACGTATAGAGTTTTTTGTTTTGGGTGTATCTAAAATCAATTCGGTTTTACGGGTGCCATTTTCTATAACGTATATACGCTGAATGGTTCTGTTAACACTTATAATTCCGTTGTCTGTATCAATATCCTGCCAAGTTAGGGCACAAACTTCACCTATACGCATACCGGCACTCAAACAAATATAAACGCCCAAGTTCCTAAAGGTAAAATGCTCTTGTATATAGTTCATTATTTTTTTCTGATCAGTTTTGGTCAATACTTCTACAGTATGCTTTTCACGTTCGGTTGGATATTGTATATCAAAAGGGGTATAATCAAACCATTTGTTTTTGGCTCCGAATTTCAACACCATTTTTAAAACGATTAAAATATCTTTAATGGTTTTATGGCTTAAGCCTGCTTCCAGTTTCTGAAATACAAATTTTTGTACATCGGCTTCTTCCACTTCATATTTATAGCCGAACGTTGGCAATAAATGGTTCTCGATTAATAATACATAAGCCGAAAATGTCGATTTTTTTACATACTGCTTTTTGTCTGTTTTCCATAGTTCGATAACTTCTGAGAGTTGTTTTTGTTCATTCATTATTATTTAATTTTTTTAAGTCCCAAAGGAAAGAAATTGAAGATTAAGGATTGTGAATCTTCAAGAATTCCGAATAATTACCTTAAAGAATAATTGTTCCTAAT
>CANRON010000175.1 GCA_947632245.1 uncultured Ignatzschineria sp.
TGACAACACACTGCTATGAAGATATCAGTGAATGGATTGCGGGCTTCGGCATCGTATCTGCAGAGTTAAAAGGTTAAGAAAATGAGCAACGTAAACAACATCGTGATCGTAGGTGCTGGCCAGGCGGGTGCGAGCGCAATTTTAGAACTTCGTGGCAACAAGTATGAAGGTAAAATCACCTTAATTGGTGATGAAAACCATCTTCCTTATGAGCGTCCACCGCTGTCTAAAGATGTGATTCTAAAACCTGAAGAGACCAAGATCGAAATTCTGTCAGAACAGAAACTGGCAGATTTAGGGGTGGAAACGATTCGCGGCAATGGCGTGGCAAAAATCAACGCCGAAGCGAAAACTGTGGAGCTCTTAAACGGTGACGTTGTTGCTTACGACAAACTTTTGCTTGCAACAGGTGGCGCAGCGCGTCGTTTACCCAACTTCGATGCTTTGGGCAAACACGTTTACACGCTGCGTAACCTTGAAGATTCACAAGCATTGGTTCCGGTATTGCAACCCGGCCGTCGTATCATCTTGATCGGTGGTGGTGTGATTGGTCTTGAGCTTGCGTCATCTGCACGTTTTAAAGAATGTGAAGTGACCGTGATTGAAATGGGTCCAATGGTGATGGGTCGTTCATCGCCACGTATCTTGAGCGAATTCTTGCTTGAACAGCAAAAATTGGCAGGTGTGGACGTTCGTCTTTCAACTTCAATTGCAGACTGCAAGCTGGATGGCGAAGAAATCGTGGTGACTCTAGGTGACGGCGAAGAACTTCGTGCCGATGCTGTAGTTTACGGTATTGGTATCGTGCCAAATGCACAACTTGCGGTTGATGCAGGTCTTGACGTTGATCTGGCGATCAAAGTAAACGAGAACTGCCAGACTTCAAATGCTGACATCTATGCAGCAGGTGACGTTGCCACTCAACTTCGTGATTGTGGTAACCACCGCCGTGTCGAAACTTGGGAAAATGCCAACCTTCAAGCGGGTATCTTTGCTCGTCATGTGATGGGCGTTGAACATCCGAAAGCCAATCCAGCATGGTTCTGGACAGACCAATTGAATATCAACTATCAGTTTGTTGGTGATATGGCTGCGGCTGAATGGCATGTTCGTGGTGAAATGGATGCAGCCAAAGGTGCAGACAATTCATTCGTGATCTATGGCGTGACCGATGGCATCATCGTGGGCGGGATTACCGTCAATGCAGCCAAAGAAATGCGTCATTTGAAAAAAATGATCAGCAAGAATACGGCGTTTGAAGCAGAAAAACATCTTGATTTAAGTTTGGATTTACGCAAAGTTGCTTAAGTCTGATTGAGATATTTTTGGACAGACCTATGTTGTACATAGGTCTGTTTTTTTATGTCTTTGCCTTCATTGTCATGACCTCATGTGTCATTGTGATTTAATATATTTTCGTAAAGGTGATTCTTACTTTTCAGAGATGAAAAGTAACAAAAATCTTCTGTGATGCTGAGGGGATATCCTTATCCCCCAGCATCACAGGCGGCATCCATGCTGCCATCAGTGTTGTTGATTGCGGATTTGAACATAAATTTGGTTCGCTTGTTTTTGGTAAATTTTAATTGAGCAGTTTATGAGTTCAAATTCATCTCCCATGGTGGTCACGGCAAGCATTTATGCCTTGCTGGTGCTGATCTGGGCGGCAACACCGCTCGCGATTGTCTGGAGCGTGGCCGAGATTCACCCGATGTGGGTGCTCATTATTCGCTATTTCGGTGCTTCAATCATTGCGCTGTTTCTGCTGAAGGTTATGCGTGACCCATTGCCTTTCGACAGCACCTCATTGAAAAGCTATCTGGCAGGCAGTTTGAATTTAATAGGTGCACAGTTATTTATTTATCTGGCTGCCAACTATCTGACCTCAGGTTTGATGGCGCTGATCTTTGGTTTCTCGCCCTTGATTGCCGGTTTAATCGGTCATGTGATTTTAAAGACCCATAAACTGATCTGGCTGCAATGGCTGGGCATGGCGGTGGCTGTCGCGGGATTGTGTTTTGTGTTTGCCGATTCAGCCGACAGCAAGGTCAATCCTTGGGGTGTGGTGCTGATGCTGATCAGTATGGTGTCCTATATCAGCTCGATTTTCTGGGTGAAACAGATTAGTGCACCGTTGAGCCCGATGTCGCAAGCGACAGGTTCATTGCTGGTTTCCGCGGCCGGTTCACTCATTTTAGTGCCGTTTATCTGGCAGCATTTCCCGACACAGATGCCGAGTACCCATGCCATCATTGGCTTCCTGTTCACCATGATTTTGTCATCCATCGTGGCCATGTTGTGTTATTTCTGGCTGATTCGCCGTTTAAATGCCTCGACAGTTTCCTTGAGTAATGTGATGACACCGGTGATCGCTTTGGTATTAGGAGCGACCTTAAACCATGAAATCATCAGCTCTCATGCTTTTGCCGGTATTGCTGTGGTGATGTTCGGGATCGTGATGTACTTTTGGAAAGAGTGGCGCGAGCAGTATTTTTCCAAGCCTTAGAACCATCAAAATTAAAAGGGCGAAAGCCCTTTTTTATTGCCCTAATTTTTTGTAGATTAACCCTGCTGACAGGTTTACTGCCCCTAAGCTTAAATCAAGTTATTTGAAGCGAATACCAAAATGAGCAGGGTGAGGGCTTTGTATCATTTTGTATTTTTAGACAGAAAGGCATGAGCAATTTTTTGCTCGATCATCCAAGGATTCAACCCGTCAAAAGGCCGATGAAATGTACTTTTTTTGCTAAAAATAACAAAAACATACATGATTTTCTGTGACGGATTTCATACTATGTTGGCGTGTGCCTGTTTTTAGTTTGTATGCTAATTAAAAGATACACCGCTTGAACAGTTCAAGAGGTTGCTGTCTTGCATATAGCGAATAATAAATAGTGGATGTTTATGCAAGATCTTCTCAAAACTAAAAAATTCCAGTTAATCACGGAATCCAGTTGGAAACATCTCTGGTCTAAACCAGTATTCGAGTATCTGCATTCAGCGCATTTCGACGGCAAACAGTTTCGTAATCTTGAACATGCGACTTTATCGCACGGTCGCTTCGATTTATATAAATGGCTCATTACCCGGAAGTCCAAGACCTGGAATGTCAATCTTGACGAGGAACGTGCCGAGTTTTTTTCTCGTCCGCGCACATTGCCACAACAGCGTCCTGAAGCCGCTCTGGATGACTGGCAAGTCTGGTTTATCGGTCATTCCACCACACTGATTCAGATCGGCCCCTATAATTTCCTCACCGATCCGGTCTGGGCAGAATATGCCAGCCCTTCAGCCTCTACCGGCCCACAACGGGTCATTCCGGCAGGTATAGCCCTGGATGAACTGCCGCAGATTGATGCGGTACTACTCAGCCATAATCATTATGATCATATGGATCTGGCCAGTCTGGAATGGCTGCATAACGCTTTTCAGATGCCGATTTATACCGGTCTGGGCAATGCCTGGTATTTGCCAGAACACTATACCGTGCATGAAATGGACTGGTGGGAAAACGCCTTCTTTGAAGAGATCCGGATTGTTTATACGCCGGCACAACATGCTTCAGGTCGTGGCATGCGCGATCAGAATTGTGCGCTCTGGGGCGGCTTTTCTCTATTACATGGTAAGGAACATTGTTTCTTTGCCGGAGATAGCGGTTATACTTCGCATTTTAAAGAGATTCGTAAACGTCTGGGTGCACCGCGAATTGCCTTGCTGCCGATTGGCGCTTATGAGCCGCGTGAACTGATGCGCGCCATCCATATGAATCCGGAAGATGCCTTTCATGC